>JAQVME010000137.1 GCA_028703745.1 Clostridia bacterium | reverse complement strand
CAAAGAGGTATACAGTTGTCTTGCTATAGGCGAGTTTGCAGATATCCCGAGTCTTTTTCTTGGCATTATGGCACAAGGCAATCATCCCGCAACCAAAGCTCCTCCCGGATATTATCAGTACTGCACTATTCTCGCCTTCGATTTTTATTCCGCGTGGGAAAGTTATTCGGCGACCTATCTTTCTTTTTTTCAGCAGCTAAAAGACCTTTGTAGCGAAGACCAGAAAATTTGGTTAGTTCCTAAAGGCTTTTATGCGGATAAAGGATTTAATTCTGTCATTGAGAATCACAATGCCCCTATCGGCGACGAACTAATAAACTGTCTTGTCGGGCATTACGAACTTGCGCTAAGAGAACCAAAGGTAGAAGGTTTGGTCGTCTTTTCTTACAGAGACGGCAGTTTTTCGGACTGGGGCATCTCTGTAGAGAACTTCGTATTGGAAAATAGTCTGTATTATCGCGAAGACGTAAAGCAATATTATCAACAAATCGGCAGATCCATAATAAACAATGCAAATTATGAAATAGTAAGAACTGACAAATGGTAACATTTATAACTGTTTCTCAACGCTCACGGTAACATATCAAAAACCCTCTTTTTCAATAAGTAACAAAAATAGGGATTTATTAATAGTATGTTATTGTGCAACGGCACAACAAAGGAGAAATAATATGTGTTACGACGGATCAAATAAATTCAATTGCTGTGGACAATCGAACTTCGATAAAAAACATGACGACGATTATGATTGCAACTTCGGAAAATGCTTCGACGAAGGCAGAAAGCCCGAAAGAAAGCCCTGCTTCTGCTGCAATATAGTATTCAATTGCCGGTCTTGTCCCACTCCCAAGCCTTGTCCTCCTCCCAAACCCTGCTGCATACCTTTCTGGGGATGCATCTGCGGCGGCGGATACAGACAATATTAGGACTAATTTTACCAAAAAAAAGGGCTGCTCTAAAACAGCCCTCATACATATCTTCTATTATCCTTCTCTATTTATGCGCGGATATAACTAATAGTAATTTGCTTTTCTGCAATGACGCTGTCTATATAAGCTTTGGCAAAATTCGAGCTGATGCCAAAGCCCAGTCCCTCATAAAGGCTGGACGGCGCAATTTTGAAAGTCACGACCCCAATGAGCTGTCCGAGTCCGTTGAAAAGCGCGCCGCCTGAATTCCCGGGGTTAACGGGGGAATCAGTCCTAACCGCCTCGACGATGCCTTCCATATATTCGACGTCATAATCCTGAACGGTATCGGCTATTATGCCCGATGAAGCCGTTATGCCGAAGCCTATGGCGTTGCCTATTACTATCGACGTGTCGCCGATGGACAACGCATTTGAATCGCCTATTGTAACGGCAACCAGCCCTGCAGGCGCCTCCGTGAATTTCACCACTGCCAAATCCTTGGTTAAATCGTAATGCACTACTTCAAGGCTATACTCCACTTCGCTATCGCGGAATATGCCAAGTATCTCGTCGTACAGCAAGGTTTGCGGCACCTCTTCCTCAGTTTCATAAGACACGCAATGCGCGTTTGTCAATATGTAGCCGTCAGCCGAAATAATTATGCCGCTTGACAGACCGCCTTCGCCGCCTTCAATCGAGGCGTGTATCTCTATAACCGAATCCAGCAAATTGTTTCCTTCTATGATTGAGGATATATCCGTTTCTCCGGCAGGACCTGTTTCGCCAATAAGCGATACCAGCCATTGGCTCTCCGTGCCCTCGAAGCCGCCAAGCACGGCGATATCGTAGGCGGACTTTCCGTCCTCCCCCCTTGCGCCGATAAGGCTTGTCAACCACTCGCCCTCGCTCCCCTCAAAACCATTGCCCACGGCAATTTCATATGCAGTCAAGCCCTGCTCTCCCTTCTCTCCCGTCTCTCCCGACGCGCCAATAAGGCTAAGCAGCCATTCTGCCTCGCTGCCTTCAAAGCCTTGAACTGCGGCAATTTCGTACGCGGACAAGCCGTCCTCGCCCCTTGCACCCGCGCTGCCGATGAGAGCGTCCAGCCATTCGGCTTCCGTGCCCTCATAGCCGTTTTCCACGGCAAGCTCATAAGCCGATTTTCCTTGCAAAGACAGCAGCCATTCTGCTTCCGTGCCCTCAAACCCCAGTTTAACGGCGGTTTGGTACGCGCTTTCTCCGCTGTCTCCTTTCAGAACTGCGATAAAATCGTTAAGACTGCCTTCGTAACCCATAGACACCGCCTGGGCGTAGGCCTTTTCATAAGTGCCCGGTTGTTGCTGCTGCTCCGACGGGCGGCAACCAAAAAGCAACAACGCGGTTATTATCAATAATATTACAAGCGTCAGCCTGATTCTTCTTTTCATACTTTCCCCTTTATGGTTCGAGATAGTTTATCGTTATGCTTTTTTGCGTTTCTACGCTTTCTATGTATTCTTTCACCGAATTCGAGGCTATGGCAAAGCCTAATCCCTCGTTAAGTTCTGATTCAATTATTTTGAAGGACACCACACCGATGAACTCCCCATAAATGTTGAATAGCGGACCGCCTGAATTGCCGGGATTTATCGTGGTATCCGTCTGTATTACCTTGACGTCCTGATACGCTTGCGGAGGATTGGAAACCACGCCCGTCGTGAGCGAGATGCCCAGTCCTTGCGCGTTGCCTATTGCCGCCACCTCCTCGCCGAGACTCAGCAAATCAGAATCGCCGAATACTACGGGCTGAAGATTAGCCGGAGGGGTAACGAACTTAATGACCGCCAAATCCTTGTCTACGTCGTAGGCGACTACCTCCATTTCGTACTGTTGCGTACTGCCCTTGAAGTTCGCCATAATTGAGGTGTACACCTTGGTTTCCGAACCTATCTGGCGCACCAGCCAGCTGTTATATTCATATATGCCTGCCTCGTAAGTCACGCAATGCGCGTTAGTTATGACGTAGCCGTCCGTATTGATTATGAAAGCAGAGGATTGGGAAGAGGTAGTCTGGTTCTGATAAGGCGCGTTGAGGTTGCCGGTTGCTTCTAGCTCTAGCACACTTCCCACTTCTGCGGCAACTATTACGCCTATGCCTGCATAATTCTCAGGCAAATTGTATTCGCGCTTATAATTGTCGATAAGCTCATCTGTCACTGTATCCATGACGGCAAGCGTCGCAGATTGTGATATCTCGTCGACAAGGCTCTCTGCAATTTGTTCGGAGATAGTAGTCGTCAGCCTGTCGGACATGGCGCCGTCAATTTTTCCGTCCAGCATCTCCTCCAACTGCTCGGCGGCGGTGTCGATATCACCTTCAATTAGCGCTTTCAGCGTGGACGAGAATACGGCGAACATAGCCACATTGATAGCAAGCAAAACGACAAATGCAATAACTAGCGCCGCAACAAATTTCTTTTTTGTTGAAACTCCCGGTTTGTTGTAATTGTAATTGTAGTCCATATTCGGCTCCTTTTTTATTTTTTTAGCTTATTTTATTTTTTGTAGCTTAATCCAATATTAAATATTGGAGGGTCTTTTCTTTTGACTTTTTTATGTTTTAATACTACAATTCTAATACTAATATTACAAAAATACAAAGGATTTTGTCAAGGAGCAAAGTATGACTCGCGAAAACAGCATAAACCGTTCCGAAAAATTGAGGCACACGCCGATAGGTCGACTGCTTTTCAGCATGTCTCTTCCTGCGATGCTTTCCATGCTGGCTCATTCTTTTTATAACATTGTCGATTCAGCCTTTGTGGCGCAGTACAACGACAAGGCTTTCGAGGCGCTGTCGATAGTTTTTCCCATGCAAATGATGATTATCGCCTTTTCCACGGGATTGGGCGTGGGCGCCAACGCCGTCGTCGCCAAGAAACTTGGCGAACGCAACAAACCCGAAGCGAATCTAGCCGCGCAAACGGGCTTGCTTTTCAATTTGATAGCCGCGGCGCTATTCGTGCTTGTAGGCGTGTTCGCCACAAGACCTTTTGTTGAATCTTTTTCCAATGATCCGGAAACCGTGGCATACGGCGTCAACTACCTTTCTATCATACTGATTGCAAGCAGTTTTGCATTTATCGAAATTATGCTTTCAAAGATACTGCAGGCAACGGGCAATATGAAAATACCCATGATCGCCCAGCTGACAGGCACGGCAATAAATATCATACTTGATCCTATTTTGATATTCGGACTTGCGGGTTTCCCTGAGTTGGGCATAAAAGGCGCCGCAATAGCCACGGTGCTGGGACAGGCCGGCGCTTGTCTTGTATCGCTGTCGTCGTTCCTTTTCGGCAAACAGGAGGTGAACCCCTTCTTCGGCAAGGGCTTCCGCTTGAAAAAAGACATTTCCGCAAGTATTTTGCGCATTGGTGTGCCGACAATCATTCTCAAGGGTCTCGCCAGCGTGACGGTCTCATTCATAAACGGCCTGTTGAAAGACTTTGAAAACGCCATAGTCGTATTGGGGATTTATACAAAGCTGCAATCCTTCGTATTTATGCCGGTATTCGGTCTGACACAGGGCGCGTTACCCATACTCAGCTATAATTACGGCGCCAACCAAAAAAAGCGCTATATAAAGACCTTCCGCCTTTCTCTCATCGTATCGCTCTCCATAATGGCGCTGGGCACAATAATCTTTCAAAGCGCGCCGCATTTACTGCTAAAAATCTTTAAGGCGAGCGGGGCTCTGTTGACGATGGGCGTTCCCGCCATGCGTATTCTTAGCGGCAGTTTTCTTTTTGCCGCGTTCACAATAATAATCATCGTATTGCTGCAGTCGCTCGGCAAAGG
>JAQVME010000136.1 GCA_028703745.1 Clostridia bacterium | reverse complement strand
TATAATTATTTATATGTGGCAAAATTTGACACAATTTGCAGACTTTCGTTTGCAATTGCTTTGAAAGAATTGTATACTAATTAATAAAAGATAATGTCTAGGAGCGGAAAATGGATATCAACAGCCTCTTCAAAGAAAAAAAAGCCGTGTTCAGCTTTGAAATATTTCCACCCAAGGTCACCAGTCCTATTGACACGATTTACGGAACGCTGGAGGCTTTGAGCGGTTTAGCGCCGGATTATATCAGTATCACATACGGGGCAGGCGGCGCTGCCAGAAGCAGTCGTACGCTCGAATTGGCAACGCTAGTAAAGCGCAAATACGGCATTGAGCCCCTTGCCCACCTTACCGCCATACATTCCGACAAGAACGGTGTGCTGGACTTTCTAGAGGATATGAAGCAAAACGGACTAAACAACATACTTGCCCTTCGCGGAGACAAAAAAGAGGATTGCGCCTTATCAAAGGATTTTCGTTACGCCTCAGACCTTGTGACCTTCATAAAACAAAACAGCAGCATGCATATTTCCGGAGCCTGCTATCCCGAAGGCCACTTCGAAAGTGAAACTGCGGAAAGGGATTTGCAGAATCTGAAAACAAAGGTTGATTGCGGCGTTACGCACCTGAATACTCAGCTGTTTTTTGACAACGACTTATTCTACAGATTTATCGAAAGAGCCCGCAAAGGCGGCATAAACGTTCCCATCCAAGCCGGCATAATGCCTGTTATTAATAAGAGACAGATTGAACGTATGGTGTCGCTCGGGGGCGTTACTCTTCCGTCAAAGTTCTCCAAATTGGTTGCAAGATACGGCGACGACGACATTTCCATGCGGGCGGCCGGAATAGCGTACGCCACAGATCAAATCATTAACCTTTTGACCAGTGACGTTCAAGGTATACACTTATACATAATGAACAACGCCGGCGTTGCCCGCCAGATTAGCGACAACATTTCCTGCATAATAAAAGGCATAAACAACCGTCCATAAACAAAACCGCGCTTGGCGCAAGGGAAGGATGCAAAAATGGATATACGAAAACTATTGCAAACAAAAACCGTGCTGCTCGACGGCGCCATGGGCACCATGCTTCAAAAAGAAGAGTGCTACCGCACCGGAGAATGCCCGGAGCTCCTCAACCTCACAAGACCCGACGTCATTACAGCCATCCACAAAAAATACCTCGAGGCGGGCGCGCAGATTATTTACACCAACACCTTCGGCGCCAATAGAAAAAAATTGCCGCAAGGCTACTCTACCGAACGCATAATTACCGCAGCTTTTGATGCCGCAAAAAAAGCCGTTGAGGGAACCAAATGCTTGATTGCTTACGATATGGGGCCCATAGGCGCGCTTTTGGAACCCATGGGAGCACTTTCATTCGATGAGGCGTACGAAATATTCGCTGAACAAGTCAAAGCCGCCGTGAAGAGCGGCGCCGACCTTATCGCCATCGAAACGCTGGCAGATCTTTACGAAATGAAGGCCGCCGTGCTCTCCGCTAAAGAACATTCCGACCTCCCCGTAATAGCGACTATGACCTTTGAAAAATCGAAAAGAACTTTTATGGGCTGTTCGCTTGGCTCAATGGCAGTGACTTTGGAAGGATTGGGCGTCGACGCGCTAGGCATTAATTGTTCGCTTGCTCCCCAAGAACTTATTCCGCTTGCAGAAGAATTGACAGGATATACCAATCTTCCATTAATAATAAAAGCCAACGCAGGGCTGCCCGACATCAACGGCGGCTTCAATACTGATATTGCCGCCTTCACCGGCGCTTACGAGCGGTTCCTTGATCTGGGTATAAGCGTTATCGGGGGCTGTTGCGGCACAACTCCGGATTATATCAAGAGCCTTTCGGCATTTGCCGGCAAGGAAAGAGTTTTGCGCAATAAGATTCTCCCTTCGACGGTTTGCACACCGTCGAAGCTGGTCGAAATCACCTCCCCAAAAATCATAGGCGAACGCCTCAACCCTACCGGCAAAAAGCTGATGAAGGAAGCTTTGCTGAGCGGCAATGACGACTATATAATAAGTCAGGCCAACGAGCAAATAGCCGCCGGAGCCGATATACTCGACATAAACTGCGGGTTGCCTCAGCTTGACGAGCCTGCCGCTATGCAAAGAATAGTGCGCTTACTCCAGAGCTTTACCGACCTGCCTCTCCAAATCGATTCGTCGAACGCATCCGCCGTTGAAAAAGCCTTGAGAATTTATAACGGCAAGCCGATAGTCAACTCCGTAAACGGCGACGCAGAGTCGCTTGACGAGATTCTTCCCGTCGTAAAGAAGTACGGCGCAGCCGTTATCGGTCTTACTCTGGACAAAAACGGCATACCAAAGACCCTTGAGCGGCGCATCGAGATTGCCGAGCGCATCATAAAAAAAGCGGCAGAATACGGCATACCGAGGCGTGACGTTTTTATCGACCCGTTGACGCTTACCGTCAGCGCCGAACCCGAGCAAGCCCGAATAACGCTTGATGCCCTAAACTATATCAGCGGCACGATGCAATTAAATACAGTCTTAGGTATCTCAAATATATCTTTTGGTTTACCAAACAGGAACTTATTGAATTCAGCGTTCTTGCTTTCAGCATTGAATAGCGGTTTGACATTACCAATCATAAACCCCAACATAAAAGAAAATATCGACGCTGTGCGGGCGTTCAGGGTGCTTCGCGGTCTTGACGAGGGCTGCGCCGAGTATATTGCGGCATACGCCGATAATACCCATGATTCTTCTCTTAGCGAACGAGTCGGAGACAAGGATATTGAGTATTGCATCCTCAACGGGTTAAAGAAAGACTGCGCCGACGCAACGGCCGCTCTCCTTAAAACCTTGCCGCCGCTCTCCGTCGTCAACGGCTATCGTATTCCGGCTCTCGACAAGGTGGGCATCCTTTACGAGCAGGGCAAGCTGTTTCTGCCCGAATTGATCATGTCCGCAGAATCTGCAAAATGCGGTTTCCACGAAGTCAACAAAGAAATGGCAAAGACAAAAACCGTAGAAAAAAAGCATAGCATACTGCTGGCAACGGTTAAAGGTGACGTTCATGACATAGGCAAAAATATTGTCAAGGTTGTGCTTGAAAACTACGGCTATAACATCATTGATTTGGGCAAGAATGTCGAGATAGACGACGTTACCGACGCCATAAAAGTCCATAACGTAAAGCTGGTCGGGCTGAGCGCTCTTATGACAACAACTGCAGTCAACATGGAAAAGACCGTAAAGGCAATACGCAGCGCGGGACTGGACTGCAAAATAATGGTTGGCGGCGCCGTCATAACCGAAAGCTATGCTAGGGCAATAGGCGCCGATTATTTCTCAAAAGATGCCAACGAAGCCGTGCGAATAGCTAAGAGCGTCCTCATATAATAGAACACCAATATTATTTTTATAAAATACTGTTTTTGCGCCGGAGTTTTCGGCGCTCTTGTATTCTTTTGCCTATTTACTATCTATCTTATTTATAGTATAATAAGTGTATTGTTTTAATTATTTAGGAGTTAGAATGCTTGAGAAAACATCCGGCGTAAAGGTCCCCGAAAAAAACTTTATGGAAAAAAAGGAGCTAAGAGCCTTCGCCATAGCCGCAGGCGGTCAAGGCATGGTTTATTCCATGATGAGCTCTTACATATCCGATTTCTATACCAACATCCTGCTTGTCTCACCTTTGTTCGTCTTTATTCTCATGCTCGCCGCAAGAATATGGGACGCCGTCAATGACCCGGTAATGGGTATGCTTGCCGACAAAACAAAAACAAAATGGGGCAGAATGAGACCTTATCTTATTCTGACGCCCATTCCCATAGCCATTCTATCCGTGCTTCTTTTTTTGGCTCCCGACATAAGCACTACGGCAAAAATGATCTACGCCTCAATTGTTTACGTTTTATGGGGCATGATTTATACAATTTCCGATGTGCCTTTCTGGAGCATCGTGAACCTCACCACCCCCAATCCCGCTGAAAGAGGAAAGGTCATTTCTGTAGGCCGCACCATAAACGGTATCGGCGCCGCTATCCCTCAAGCCCTGATGATAATCATCCCTCTCATTGTGGCGCTTTTTATCGACGAAAGCAGTATGTCCGCGACACTTTTCAAATGGAAACAATACAGAATAAGCTATTTGGTTTCGGCAATTTTTGTTTCTGTCATCGGAATGGCGCTGTTTGCGAGATTTTTCTTCTACGCAAAGGAACGCGTAATTCCTATCCGAAAGGAGAAGGTACCGCTGAAAGAAATATATAAAGCCATGAAAAGTAACAAGCCTTTGTTGCTTGTCGTAATAGCCGGTGTACTAAGCTTCACCAGATATATGATACAGGCGGGCGCCATCCACGTGGCAAGATATTCCTTTACGGGCACCACGATCAGCCAGACGCTGCTTATTTTTGGTATAGCCGTTGCCGCAGGAATGTTCGGCTCGATGCTGCTTCTTCCAAAGTTTTTCAAACGCTTCAACTACAAGCAGATTCTCATAACCGCAGGACTTTTGGGCTTTTTCGTGGACACCATAATGTTCTTTGTCGGCATAAATATGCTCAATTCGTCTTATATTCTCTACATACTTGTACCCTTCCTTATCGTCTCGGGTATACCTCTCGGAGTATATAACGTCGTTTGCTTTGCTATGATTGCCGATTCAATCGACTATATGGAGTGGAAATCCGGCTACCGCCTCGACGGTATAACCAGCGCCTTTCAAACCTTCATAAACAAGCTGGGGAACGCCTTTGCCACTTCATTCATCGT
>JAQVME010000135.1 GCA_028703745.1 Clostridia bacterium | reverse complement strand
TGCTTATGTTGCTTGGGCTGACCCCGACGGTATTCTTGATAGCCGGCACAGGGGCGTATTTCTTTCAGTTGTCGCTGTTTTTCGGCGGCAGAGATAACAAAGAATATGAGTTTCGAAAGGATGATAAGCAAAAGCTGCTTATGTACGCAGAAAAGACTTACAAATATTTCCAGCTTATGTCTACGCCGTCGGGCATTATCGGCGATAATATCCAAATAAAACCCTATAAAGGGCAATCGAGGAGCACCTCGCCGACGAATATATGCTTTACCATGCTGGCGGATATAGCCGCATATTATTTGGGCTTTATTGACAAGAAAAAAGCCGCGGAGCTTATATCCAACCGCTTGCGGAGTTTAGACATTATGCCGAAATGGAAGGGCAATCTTTATAATTGGTACAATATCGACAGTTTTCAACCCGTAAATAAGTTTATTTCCAGTGTTGACAGCGGCAATTTTGTTGCCGCGCTGATGATTACTAAGGAGTTCTTAAAGGTAATCAATGAGAACTCCGCGTCTTCGCTCGCTACAAAGTTGATAAACAATACAAATCTCGAAGCGCTTTACGATCATGAAAAAGGACAGTTCTTTATCGGTTACAACGAGTCGCTGAACGAATATTCCGGACACTATGACATACTTGAATCGGAGGCTAGACTTCTCAGCTTGATCTTTATAGCAAAAAGCGGCAAGGTTGAGCATTGGCGAAATCTTCAACGGGATTATTCGCCGGTACTTGGCAATACGTTGCTATCGTGGAGCGGAACTATGTTTGAGTATCTGATGTCCGACCACTTCGTCGAACCGCCGAGATTCTCGCTGCTTCACAGCAGTTCGCGCAACGCCGCGCAGGTACAGGCAAACACACGTTTCAAGGGCGTATGGGGCGTGAGCGAAAGCGGGCATTACGCCTTTGATGATGAATTGAGATATCAATATTATGCTTTTGGACTAAATAAGCTTTCGTTGCGGAGCGAGTTTGACAAGGGCGTTGTATCGCCGTACAGTTCGGCGCTTGCGCTGAAATACTTCAAAAACGAAGCGTTACAAAATCTCTCAAAAATCGACGCGGAAGGCGGACTCGGAGATTACGGATTCTATGAGGCGATAGATTTAAGCGGCAGACCGAGGTTTATTTCCTCATATATGACGCACCATCAAGGCATGATTCTTACGGCGCTGGCAAACAGCCTCGAGCAAAACGTGTTCTGTCGGCTTATGTCGTACAATGCCTGTATGCGCGGCGCCATAAATCTGCTCAACGAGCTTAAGAGCGAGTATTCGTATACGCTGAAACACCGCAAAGAGAATCTTCCGGCTATCCGCGACAAAGAAGAATATTTTGAAAACGTTTCAAATGTGGAATATAGACCAAAAGCCGCGGCGCTGACAAACGGCACTTTGAGTGTGTGTGTGGACACGTTGGGCAACAACTTTTTACGTTGCGAAAATATATATGTCAACGCTTATAGAAGACTTTACGGACAACCGAACGGAGGATACTTCTATGTGTTAGACGCTGAGGGCAATATGTCCTCACCGTCGTACTTTCCTCTATGCGACGATATAAACGATCATTGCCTATCGTATTCGGCGGTAGAAATTACCCTTCAAAACACACGCAAGGGAATAAAAACCGATATATGCGTAGCCGACGGCATAGACGCGGAGGTGCGCCGCCTTACGGTGGGACAGGAGCTGAGAAACGCCCGCGTGGGATATTATATGGACATCGGATTGAACACCTACGACGGCTTCAACGCCCATCCTGTATTTAATAATCTTTTCGTATCCACGGACTACGACGAGGAAAATAAGGCGATAATTATGCATAAAAAGTCGTTGAAGAAGGACGGCGACATCTTTGCCGCATTCGTAATCAGGGGTCTTACCGACATAAAAGTAGAAACAAACCGCTTCAACTTACTGGGCAGAAACGGCAGCGAAAAAATGCCGAGGTTCTATGATACGGCGGAAAAAGAGTATGCGTCAATAGGTGACGTGCTGGAACCGGCTGTGGGCTTTTCGGGAACCTTTTCGGAAAATAACGGCGAATGTCAATTAATAACGCTGGTGGCAAAATCCCGTGACGAGCTAAACGCAGGAATAAGAATGCTACCGGAGGATTTTTACCGATACGCAAAGGAATCGTCGCGTATGAAGATGAAAATTGCGCCGATAGCCAATAGACTGCTGGGTAATCTGCTGTATACTCCGTATCCGAACAAAACCTTGCTGAGCGTTTGGAAAAACCGCCAAACAAACGAGTTCAGAGAGATAACCAATTATAAAAAGTCCATAATATATATGTACGACGATACAAAAAACCAATATTTTGAGGAGCTTTTGCAAGCCGTCAGACAATGGAAAACGCTGGGCATAGCTGTAAGACTTATAATTTATTATAGCGAAAATTTCAAGGAAACGCAGAAACAGCATATAAAAGAACAGCTGAAGAGCCACTATGTTGACGATTATTTGTTGGCAGAAAAAGCCGGAAATAGCTCGAAAATGTTTGACTGGGCTTTTGCCGTGCTGGACAGTTCACTTTCTGTAATCGAGACAAAACCTCTCGGTAACGTACTACGGGATATAGAAATAAAAGAAAGCGCGCATCCCGTCGGCGCCTTTGAAAACGACTGTCCGGATAGCACTTTAAAGAGCGGCAACGGTCATTTTTGCAACGATTCGTATGTTCTTATGGATAGACCGGCGTTGCCTTATAGCAACGTAATATGCGACAAATACGGCGGTATGGTCATCACCGAAAACCATGGTGGATTCTTTTATTTTAATAATTCGCGCGAGTTCAAAGCATGTGATTTTGAATTTGACCCTGTCAAGGACAAGCCGTATGAATATATCCTTTCAAAAGAGGACCGCAGCTACTTACGTATTAACGGAGGTAGCGGCAAGAATCGCAAGACGGTGTACGGCAAAGGTATGCTGGAGCATTTCTGCTATACCGATAATTTTGATTTTGCCACGAGCAGTTATATAATTTATGAGGGCAGAGTAAAGGTTACTGAAGTACTCATTGAAAGCAAAGGGCACGGTCATACCGACCTGATATATACTATGCAACCGTCCCTTGGATGGAAAGCAGATAGGGATTTTGTTGCTATGGAAACAGAAGGCAACATTATTACGATATATAACATCCAAAACGGCAATAAGTTATATTTGAAAGCCATATGTTCGGGAGACGAGACCGCAGAGGGTTACTCCGACAATCAAGAGCAGCCGTATTTTGAAATTACGGGGATTTCGACGTTTCCGTTCAGAGTGTTTTTTGTCGCCTCTACGGATGCGGTGTTGCTAAACTCGCTTAATTCTAAAATCATACTTCAAACCAAGCAAGAGAGCTTAGACGTCTTTAATAATCTTTCAAATATTAGTATAAGTTCGCCCGTCAAAAGCTTCAATTATATCGCCGGCAACCTGCTTTATCAGGTTTACAGCAGCCGTTTGAACGGAAAATGCGGTTATTATCAAAGCGGCGGCGCAACGGGCTTCCGAGATCAACTTCAAGATTCGCTGGCGTTTTTGCACAGCCGTCCGGAGATAACTAAAAACCAAATACTATATTCGGCAATTCACCAGTACGAGGAAGGCGACGTCATGCATTGGTGGCATCATCCAAATTTTGGATTACGGACGAAAATTACCGACGACAAACTGTATCTGCCATATGTTACAAGCCTTTATGTGCAGTTCACGGGAGACGTAGCAATACTTGACACGGAACTGGAATATTTGAAATCAACGCCGCTATCAAACGGCGAGCATTCGCGGCTGGAAAATCCGCCGCATACCGATTACAAAGAAAACCTTATGCAGCATTGTGTGCGGGCAATAAAAAGCACTTTGCGCTTTGGCGAGCATAATTTGCTGCTGCTGGGCGGCGGAGACTGGAATGACGGGCTGGATTATGCCGGCGTAGAAGGCAAAGGCGAGAGCACGGCGCTGTCGATGTTTTGCTATGAGGTAATACAGAGTTTTCAACAACTTTGCGACGTTGAAACAAGGAACTATCTCAACGAAACGGCGGCGGCGCTAAAAAGTAGCATAGAAACACATTGTTTTGAGGACAGCCAATATAAACGGCTGTTCAGTGACGAGGGCAAATGGCTGGGCGCAAAAAATACCCCGCACTATTCTATTGACCTTGTGGCGCAAAGCTTCGCTGTGCTATGCGGCATTGCCGACGGCGAAAGGCGGCGTTGCGCTATGGATTCCGCGCGCAGACTTGTCGACGAAAAGCTCGGCATAATAAAACTACTTTCGCCGGCTTTGACGAAAGACAACTATGTAGGCTATATCTCTTCGTATCCCGAGGGGACAAGGGAGAACGGGGGACAGTATACCCATGCGGCAATTTGGTTTATAATGGCGCTAATCAAAAGCGGCAAGGCGGAGGAGGCGTACGAATGCTTTCAGATGATAAACCCCGTAGAAAAATGCCGTCACAAGGACAACAACAAGATGTATAAAGGCGAGCCGTTTGTGCTTGCAGGCGACGTGTATTCAAACAAGGACAACGAGGGCAGAATGGGCTGGAGCTGGTATACCGGCAGCGCGGCGTGGGCTTACAGGCTTATCATTGAGGATTTCTTCGGGCTTACCAGAAGGGGCGATACGCTGATAATAAAGCCTTCGCTACCCAAAAAATTGATGGGCACGGAGCTTATTTATAAATATAAACGGTCCGAATACGTCTTTGAATTTGTAGAATCAAGCAGAGACAGGCTTATTGTAGACGGCGTGGAATTTGAAGAATTTGTAATACTGCTTGAAGACAAAAAACGTTC
>JAQVME010000134.1 GCA_028703745.1 Clostridia bacterium | reverse complement strand
ATCTCTCTCGCGCGCAGCATATCCGTCGAATCGGTGAAGCACCTTGCGCAGCACACAAATCTCATCAGCAGTATCACAAAAAAAGGCGATGTGCTACCCAACAAAATCCTCAACACCAGCAAGGAAGAGAGCTTTGAGGTATACGAGAACCGTTTTATTTATACGCTGCTTTTGAAAGTCCGTGAATTTATTGAGAGACGGTACGACTCCATTAAGAACGCTCTATTGCAGAGCGGAGAGCTTGGTGTTGATATCAAAAGTGAATTCAACATTGACGGGCACAAAATGACTTACAGCCTCGACAGTACGGCAAACATACCTTTTGATGAGGTTGTCAAGTCAAAAAGCAAAACAGGACTTGTCTCCAACGTCGAAAGGCTGAATAGAATAAAAAGTATAATAAATGATTTCTTAAGCGGAGCTTTTGCCAAAGAAATGCGCGCTTGCGCCCTTGTCCGCCCTCCTATTCAGCGTACAAACGTCATATTGAAGGATCCAAATTTCAAAAAGGCGCTTATGCTGTGGCAATATGTCGAATCGACGGAAAACCTCGAATTCAAGGTTGAGACCAGCAAAGAGACTACGGAATTGCCTCCGGCGATAAGCGACAAGTATACAAGCCTGATATTCTGGAATACAATTCTTGTACAGAGTATCGCCGCCTCGCGCGACGCCGGTGACAGCCTTGAGGAGACCAAGAAAAAGCAACAGGAGCTGACCGACGAGTATATCACCAAAAATATTGACGATTTCGTACCCGACGACTTTCCGCAACTCAAAATGGATTTGCACGAGGTACGGAGGATATATTACCGCATTCCGGGCGCAAAGACCCTTCGTCTCACCGAAATAAGCAAAATTAACGCCGCGCTCGACAGGGTGCTTCGCCAGTACAGAATAAACAAGGCAAAGGAAGACAGCGCGCTGCAAAAACGGCTCATTGCCCAGCAACTTAAGGAAGAGGCGCAAGCTAAAAAAATCGCTCTGCGCGAGGCAAAAGAACTCGAGCGGCTCAAAAAGAAGGAAGAAGAGCGCGCAAGAATCGAGGCGGCGCGCAAGATGCGTGAGCGGAAAGCCGCCGAGAAGGAAGCCGAAAGGCAGAGAAAAGAAGCCCAAAAGCAGGCAGCGGAGCAAAAGCGGCTTTATGAAGAAAGCAAGCTTGCCGAGGCAAAATTGCTTGCCGAGCAAGAGGCTGCGGAGATAGCCCGCCGTCAAGAGCAAGATGCGGCAAAAGCTTTTGAAGAACAAAAACTTGAGGCAGAAAGGCGCCTCCGTGAAGAGACCGAGGCGGCTACCGCAAGACTGCTTGCTGAAAGAGAGGCGTACTGGGAAGAGCAAAGGCAACTTGCCGTAAGACTGCTGACCGAAAGGATAACCGTATCCATAAGCGAGCGGCAGAAGGATGCGCTTGCCAAGCTCCGTATGCAAGAAAAAGTTCGGCTTGAAACCATAAGAAAGATGGAAGCTTTGCTTCGCACTGCGACGGCGCTTGAGCATAACAGCAATTTAGACCGGCTGCTTGAACAGGCGCGCACGTTCCATTCCGATGAGGAAGTTATAGCCATTCAGGCAGATGCGGAACTGGGCAGACCGGCTTTCGTAAAGCTTGAGGCCGAGAAACGTCTGGAGATTCTCAAAACACAGCTTGAGGTCATTAAGAGCAAGAGAGAAAAAGCCAAAGCCAAAAAAGAAAAGAAAGCTAATGCAAAAAAAGAATAAACAAAAAGCCAAGCATATTTATAAAAAAGTATCTACTATTATCGTAGGTTGCGTAATGCTGCTTACAATGTTAGCTTTTGTTTCCTCGCTGATTCAGATTGTCGGCGGCAAAAAGCCCAGCCTTTTCGGATACCGTTTTTATTATATAATCACCGACAGTATGTCTCCGAAACTTGAGGTAAACGACGTCATTTTGTCCGAAACGCTCAGTGGCGCCGATGAAGTCCGTCAGCGTTTGAAGACGGGCGACGTGGTGACTTTTGTCGCAGAATACGGCATTCAAAAGGGTATGCTTATCACTCATGAGGTTGTACGCACGGCATATTTTGACGACGGCTACGGAAAAGAAATGATACAAACGCGCGGGGTAAAAGAGGGCGCAACGGACGATCCGCCCGTGCCGCTCGAGAACGTTCAAGCCGTTATGGTTACTGAAATACCTATTATTGGTAGCCTATACCGCTTCATTATGTCAGGAGTCGGATTGGTGCTGCTTATTGTATTGCCTCTTTCGGCTATTATTTTGATTATGGCGCTGAAACTAATCAGGCAAGTTAAGCATTCAAAAACCCCGCCTTCTCCTCCCGGTCAAGATCCCGCGGACATAGCAAGAAAAGCCGTTGAGGAATATATTGCAAAGAAGGCTATTGAGGATTATACTAAGAAAAAAAAGTAGAATGATGATGAGATCCCTCGGCACACGCTCGGGATGACATAAATTATTATCATTTTGAACGAAGTGGAGCGACGCGTTAAGCGGACAGTCTGGTGTGACTGTCCGTAGTCAAAGCTTGTGAGCGGTATGCCACAAGGCAACCGCGAGGGAGGAGAAATCTCAATCCTTGTACGTAATTTGGATGAGATCCCTCGGCTCACGCTCGGGATGACATAATAATTGTCATTTCGACCGAAGTGGAGAAATCTTATCCGCATAAGAAAGGTGCGTTATGAATAATCAATATTTTGTTTACATATTGTCAAATATGAGCAACAGTGTGCTATATGTTGGTGTCACAAGTAATTTGATAAAAAGAATTTATGAACATAGAAATGAATTATTAGAGGGATTTACAAAAACCTATAAAGTGAAAAAATTAGTTTATTACGAGAGTACAAGCGACATTATTTCTGCGATAGAAAGAGAAAAACAATTAAAAAAGTGGAGAAGGTCGAAGAAAGAGTTTTTAATAAATTTAGATAATCCGGATTGGGTGGATTTGTCTTTAGATTGGTGAGAACCCTGTTATTGGTTAATGGATGAGATCCCTCGGCTTTCGCTCGGGATGACATTAACCGTTTTTTAAGTTTTTTCGCTCTCAAAACTTTCTGTCACCGCGCCATCTCTTTTTGCGCGCATTTCTGACAGCTCGGCTTGCGCCAGCTGTCTTTTTTCTCCTACGAAATCATAGAAGAACATAACCGCCGCGCCCAGAATCCAACTGGCTATGGGAGTGAAAACTAAAAAGCGGAAGAGGTTTGTCAACGTGCCGGCGGACTGTTGTTGAATTATTATTTTGTGATCTATTTCGATGGGTTGCTTGAAGGAGATGAGAGACAAAATCAATGCCACGAAGGTGACTTGAAACGCAGAAATAAGTTTTATCATCAATGATTGTACGGATATAGAGATGCCTTCGGTACGCTTGCCGGTTTTCCATTCGACATAATCTATGCTGTCGGCTATCATAGAGAAATTTATGTTTCCGATAATGCCCAGAGGGAAACCCGAGATGAAAAGACATCCGATTATGGAATAGATGTTTTGTCCGAGCAGAAGCATCAGCACGAAAGAGGCTGCGCCGACTACGGAACAGGCAAGATACAGCTGTCTGTAATCAAGCTTTTTGAGTAGCTTTGGCGTTAGCAGCATGCCGATATAACCCGAAACTCCCGTCGCGGCAACGACAAGCACGTTGAAAGTCGCGTCGCCGAGCAGATACGTGGCGATATACATACTAGCAAGCACAGACAGACCCTGCCCGAAGCCGAGGATATTTGCCACGAATACCAGCTGCAAGGGTTTGTTTACCATGAAGTATCGAAGATTCTCTTTTACGGTGGGCTTCTTCTCGTCAACGTGGCAACGTTCCGTCGTGCCCGTTGCGGCAAGCGAAAAGAGCGCGGCTCCGGCTATGCCGATAAACAGACCTGTGAGGAGATAGCCTGTTTTGAGGTTGTTTTTTGCTAAAAAAACGAATATGGGCACCAGAGCTACGGGCAATCCGTTGCCGATAAAGTGAAAGGTTCTGGAGAAGGAGATAAACGCCGTCCGCTCTTTGGGATCGGGAGTCATTGCGGAGGCAAGTCCCCAGTAAGGCACGTCCGAAAAGGTGTATATCAGTCCGAAGGCTAGGTACGTGATGTAGGCGTATATGAGTTTTCCGGAGGGAGAGATGTTCGGCGCATAAAAGAGCAAAACTGTGATAACTCCGAGCGGCACGATTGTGGCAAAAAGATAGGGCTTGAGCTTGCCCCTGCGGGTACGCGTCTTGTCAATTATGTTTCCGACGAACGGAGTCAGGGCGGCGTCCCAGATTCTTGCCACAAACATAAGCGTGGTTACGGCGATTGTGGGTATCAGAAAGATGTCCGTATAAAAATACAGCATGAACGAGTTTACTACGCCGATAATCATATTCTGACCGAAGCCCGAAGCCGCAAAAGAGAATTTGTCGCGTTTTGTCAAATATTTATTATCGAGTTCATTCATTGTTTTCTCCTGAATAACCGCGCAACCGAATTTTTGCTTGGCGATATATTTTATTCGTAAGTATATTTAGCATTTTACTTGCAAAAAAGGGTGTGTGTCAAGGTATATGTTATATTTAATTAATAAACGTGCATATTTTCTCACGCCGTTAGCGACTTTTAATTTTACTTAAGTATAAAAAAAGACAAGGTTGACTAAAAAAAGGTGATAAGCTATAATTATTACATACAAAAAAAGGAAATTTAGGAGTACCAATGAGTCAAGACCGCATTTTGAGCTATATCGACCACACAAATTTGTCTCCCTCGGCGACGTGGGCAGATATCAGGACGCTTTGCGACGAGGGCGCGCTTTTCAACACGGCTTCCGTATGCATTCCGCCTAGCTTCGTAAAACGCGCGGCGCAGTACAAACCGATGCTGAATATCTGCACCGTTATCGGCTTCCCGAACGGCTACGCTACGACACAAA
>JAQVME010000133.1 GCA_028703745.1 Clostridia bacterium | reverse complement strand
ACTGCGGTATTTAGTTTTTGCATATTGCCCGCCGGAGCTAAAAGCTCTTACGGTTCCTCTGCAATGTACTATGACCGCGCATACATAGATGCCGTAAAAGATACCTCAACCCTTATTAAGGGTATTCAAGAAAACAGCAACGGTTTTGCATTGCCAGGCTGGGAGCCCGAACGACTTGCCGAAATTCAAGACCTTTTTGATATGTACCGAAATATTGATGAGGAAAAACTTTTTGAAAATCTGCGCTATTTCATAGAAGCCATTATGCCCGAATGTGAGAAAAGCGACATAAAAATGGCAATACACCCCGATGATCCGCCATGGAGTATTTTTGGGTTGCCGCGCATTATTACATCTGAAAAGAATCTGCAAAGAATGGTTGGGTTGGTGAACAGTCCATATAATTGCGTTACGCTGTGCAGCGGTTCGCTTGGGTCAAATCCCGAAAATGACATTCCAAAGATTATCAGGTCGTTAGGCAACAAGATTGCCTTTGCTCATGTGCGCAACATCAATCGGGAGCCAAGCGGCAACTTCGGCGAAGTATCTCATTTGTCGCGGGACGGTTCGCTTGATATTTATGAAATCATGAAAGCCTATTATGATATTGGTTTTAACGGTTATATCCGTCCCGACCACGGGCGAATGATTTGGAACGAAAAGGGCAGACCGGGGTATGGCTTGTATGACAGAGCGCTTGGTATTGCATATATAAACGGTTTGATTGAGGCTTTAACTAAAAACAATAAGAAAATCGGAGGATGAAGTATGTTTCAAAATAAAGTTGCCGTTGTTACGGGCGGCGGCGGTGTTTTATGCGCTGAGTTTGCATCAATGCTTGCGAAGGAGGGCGCAAAAGTTGCGCTGCTTGACATCAACAAGGCTGCGGCAGATAAAGTTGCGGACGGTATAAACAAAGCCGGCGGTACAGCTATGGGAATAGAATGCAATGTGCTGTCGACTGAAAGCGTTTCAAAAGTTGCCGAAATAGTCGAGAGAGAATTCGGCAAATGCGATTTTCTCATTAACGGCGCAGGCGGAAATAATCCTAAGGGCACAACCGATGAGGAGACCTTCAGAGAAGGTGTCAAGAGCTTTTTTGACCTCGACCCACAAGGCTTCAGATTTGTATTTGACCTAAATATTATAGGTACGGTCATTCCGACGCAGGTCTTTGCCCGTCAGATGATTGACAGACCGGGCAGCAGCATAATAAATATCTCTTCCATGAGCGCGCCAAGTCCAATGACAAGAGTGCCTGCGTATAGCGCCGCAAAAGCCGGCATAAGTAACTTTACCCAATGGCTTGCCGTATATTTTGCGTCATCGGGCATCAGGGTGAACGCTATTGCCCCGGGTTTTTTGGTCACCAATCAAAATCGGGATTTGCTGCTGACGAAAGAGGGCAGTTTGACCGGCAGAGGACAAAAAATTATCTCGCATACGCCTATGCGCAGATTCGGTGAGCCTTCAGAGCTTCTCGGCGCGCTCAAATTCTTATTGGATTATGAGCAATCGGCTTTTATTACCGGCATTGTTTTGCCCATCGACGGCGGTTTTTTGGCTTACAGCGGTGTATAACGCGGTAAAAATAATTATTAAAATTTATTAATTAGAACGAGGAAAAAAGTATGATAAATATAGCGATTATTGGAACGGGCAAAATTTCGCCCATGCATATTGAAGGCTATCTGAAGTTTCCCAAGCGTTGCAAGATTGTCGCGCTGGTGGATATCTATCCCGAAAAAGCAGAGCAGAAGAAAAAAGAGTATAAATTAGATTGTGAAGTTCTGGACTCACATAAAAAATTGCTCGGCAGAAAGGATATTGATCTAGTAAGCGTTTGTACTCCGCCGTTTGTCCATTGTGAAATAGCCAAGGACTTTTTGGACGACGGGAAAAACGTAATTATCGAAAAGCCGATGGCGGCATCGCTTGATGAATGCGATATAATTTTAGAAGCGGCAGAAAAAAGCCAAACGGTGTTGTCGGTGATTTCTCAAAACCGTTTCAGAAATCCTACGTGGAAACTTAAAAAAATGCTGGAGTCGGGAATTGCCGGAAAGATTTTGCATGTTCAGGTAGACAGCTTCTGGTGGCGCGGTCATTGTTATTATGACCTTTGGTGGCGCGGCACATGGGAAAAGGAAAACGGCGGTTGCACACTCAATCACGCGGTACACCATATTGATATTTTGAACTGGATGATGAACGGCTTGCCGGAAAAGGTCAGCGCCTTTATCGCCAACGTGTCGCACGACAATTCGGAGGTTGAGGATTTATCTTCGGCTATTTTGAAGTACCAAGGAGGCGCAATAGGCAATTTGACAAGCTCTGTCGTTCATCACGGCGAAAAGCAAAAGATTATTATACAATGTGAAAAGACCGTGTTGTCAATGCCGTGGGATCCTGTTTGCTGTAAGTCGCGAGAGGATGGTTTCTCCGACATAGACAAGAAAAGCAAAAAGAAATTCCAGAAGGTGTATGACGCCATTCCCGATTTGAAATTCGAAGGACATACAGCTCAGATTGATAACGTGCTTACCGCAATCGAAAAAGAGCAACCCCCTATTGTAACGGGATATGACGGTAAGCGCGCATTGGAATTGATTTTTGCTATCTACAAATCGGGTTCACTGGACAAAATCGTTAACTTACCGATATCGCCGGATGACGCTTTTTATACGCAGCAAGGAGTACTGGACACAGTCCCGCGTTTTCATAAAAAGAGCGGCTTTATCGAAAATTTTGATGACAAACTAAAGATAAAAAGTTAATAATATCGGAGGAAAGGATAATGAGTAAAGACGGCATGAATTACGCCCCGAAAGGCAAACCAAGTCCGGTATGCAAAAGCGGAGATTTTGTATTTTCTGTCATCGGGCTTGACCACGGGCATATATACGGCATGACAAACGGTCTATTAGAAGCCGGGGGAAAAATCAAATATGTTTTTGACCCTGACGAAAAGAAAGTTGCGGCGTTCATAAAAAGCTACCCTCAGGCTGTCGCAGTCAAGGAAGAAAAAGATGTATTGGAGGACAAAGAGTCTGTCATGGTCGCCGGAGCGTGCATAACAAGTGAAAGGTGCGCTTTGGGAATGCGGGTTATGTCTGCCGGCAAGCACTATTTCACGGATAAGGCGCCGCTTACAACGCTTGAACAATTGGAATGCGCCAAGAAAAAGGTTGCCGAAACGGGCAAGAAGTATATGGTATATTACAGCGAACGTTTGCATGTCGAAAGCGCTGTCTTTGCCGGACAACTGATTGATAAAGGCGCTATCGGCAAGGTTTTGCAGGTCATAGGAATCGGACCGCACCGTATCAACACTCCCTCAAGACCCGATTGGTTCTTCCAAAGAGAAAAATATGGTGGAATATTATGCGATATAGGCAGTCATCAGATTGAACAGTACCTCTATTATGCCAAAGAAGAGGACGCCGAGGTTGTAAGCAGTCAAATAGCCAACTACAACAATCCGGAGCATCCCGGACTGGATGATTTCGGAGATGCCCAGCTCAGAGGCAAGAACGGCACGACAAACTACTTCAGAGTGGATTGGTTCACTCCGAATGCGCTAAGAACATGGGGCGACGGCCGTACAATCATTCTGGGTACAAACGGATATATCGAAATCAGGAAGTATACCGATATCGGAACCCGTCGCGGCAAAGACAATGTTTATCTCGTCAATGACACAACAGAAAAGCGGTTTAAGGTAGCAGGCAAGGTCGGTTATCCTTTTTTTGGACAACTTATAAGAGACATCTTGGACGGAACAGAAATCGCAATGACGCAGGACCATGCTTTCAAGGCTGCCGAATTGAGTATAAAGGCTCAAAATCAAGCCGTAAAAATACAATAACGATAAAAACGCCTTTTGGTACAGAAAGCTATGCCATAACTGACAGGCAGTAGGAGGGTTTTTAATGTCTAAACAAAGAGCTGTAGATTATGTCAACGTATTTTGGGGCAGCGAAATATTCAAGAAACAATCGGATGGCAAGTTGTCCGGGAAATGGTATTTTTTTAAGCCGCAAATAGGCAATCTTTCGCCGGCGTGTCATTTGCCGAATTTGGCGTTTTCTGTAGTACCTTACAGCGGCGGTTATCCTACGGGGTACGGAACTTACAATCCTTCTTACGGCTCTGTTCCCACAGAAATGGCAAAAGAGAATTTTATTAAAGGCTTTACTCATTTTTGCCACAGCGGAGCGGGTTTTTTAGGTAATTTTTATAATTACTTTATGATATGCCCGTCTGAAGGTAAACAAAAGATTTTGACAGAGAGGGGAGGCTGCGGATGGTATGAAGCAGATACGCCCGAATACAGCGCAAAGGTCGCGTTGGACGGTGTAACGGCAAATTACGAATTTGCATTAAGGAAAGGCAAAACCATCAGTATTCTGCCTTATTACGGAGGATTGGACAACCAAAGTAAAAGGTGCAAGCAATATCGCTATGAATATACAGAGGAGACAAGTGGCGGTACGCTGGCATTTTGCGTAAATATAGGCGGTATACCGTTATACTTTGCCGTGGCGTCGAAAGATAAATACGTTTTGCAGAAAGAGAACGACGGCTACAAACTGAACTTCGATAGCGAGAGCGTTTCATTGTCGGTAAGCTATTCCTTCGTATCGGCTGACGAGGCTTGCAAAAGAGTGGCTTTATCATGTTTTGATTATGCCGAGGCAAAAAGACGCGCGGAAGAAATATGGGAAAAGTCGCTGTCTGTGGTAGACATAAAAAGTGATGAGAGGACTCAAATACTCTTTTATACTGCGCTATATAATGCGCTCAAAAAACCTTGCTTGGATAACTTCGTTTATCCGGTTTTCGATTTGGCTACCATGTGGGATTTGTATAAAACACACTTCCCTCTGATGTATATTTTG
>JAQVME010000132.1 GCA_028703745.1 Clostridia bacterium | reverse complement strand
CGCAATATCAAATTTTTTCTCTCTGACCTCATACTCCACTATCTCGTCGTTGGTTCTTTTGCCGGAAAAATACAAATAAAAAGCTATGCCCGTTCCTCCGGCAAGATACAATAAGGCAATCAGCCCTGCCAATATCAACAATACGTAAACAGCCGTCATTGCGCCTCCCCGTCAGCTTCTTCTTCGTACTTCTTGTAGTCCACCTTGCCAAGTAGCGTTTTGTGGAGGTTGTCCGCCACAATAATTTCTTTGGGTACGGCATATTTTATGAATTCCTCGGCAATTATGCTCTTAATTCTGTACTCAATAAGCGAGGAATATTTGTAAGACTTATTCATTTTTATAATAAGCTTAGTGCAGGGTTTGCCGCCGCTTCGACAGCGCACGACGCACGCTTCGTCAATCTCGCGCAACTTGCGCACGGCATCCTCAATTTCTGTAGGGAATATATTTACGCCGGCTATTTTTATTATACGTTTCTGTCGACCCTTGAAGGTGAAATATCCTTCCGTATCAACGCAACCTATGTCACCCGTTCTCAGCCATTTTTCGTTTTTGTCGTCAAAATAAAAATGGCTTTTGTCGTCCGAATGCAAATATCCGTTCATAATAGACGGGCTTTTTATTAATACCTCGCCGTAGTCGCAAGCGGCAAGCTCCTTCATGTTCCCGTCTACTATCTTGAGATAGGTGCCGTCTAACGGCTTGCCCTGAGTGCCTGTCTTTGCCTCGCCTTTGACGTTGACCGTGGTAACCGAGGCCACCTCGCTCAAGCCGTAGCCCTCGTATATCTCTGCCTCGGAATTATTCTTCTTCAACACGGCGTCAAAACCCGCCTTAGTATCGGCATTCAAACGGTCGGCGCCGCAAAAAACATATTTCAAAGCGGAAAGGTATTTGCCGTCGAAAGCTTCTTCTTTCAAGAGCTTTTCAAACATTATGGGAATACCCGCAAGATAATTTATTTTGTGCTTTTTCATCAGCTGTATGGCGTCCTTTGCCTTGAATCGAGGCATCATGACTACCTTGAAATTGCTTAGCGCAAGATGAAGGCAGATGCCCAGACCGAAGCCGTGAAAGAGCGGCAGCACCATCAGCATACTGTCGTCAATTCTGTACGTGTGATGCAGAGTGGTCCTTGAAATGACGTTCTCCACCAGCATATTGAAGGCGTAGCTCGAGAGTACAACCGTCTTTGGTTCGCCCGTAGTTCCGCCGCTATGCAGGTAGACGGCGTCGTCGAACGGCGAAAATTCACGGTCTATTTCGCCTTGTTCCGTCAACGTGCTGAAAAAACTTATTATGCCCGTCTCTGAATGCGGCTCAAGCAAAGCCGCAACGGTCTTCTTTAGACCCTTGAGGTATTCGCTTGCCGCGCAGGAAATGACCGTTATTTCGCTACTGAAGATTTTTTCGTATTCCGCCACGCTTCTGTCAAAAAGGAACAGCACCCTCGTTTTTGTTTCGGCAAGAATCCTTGCCAGCGCGTTGGCGCTTATTCTCGGATGAATGACGTTGGCTATGGCGCCGATACGGTTTATGGCGTACAGCGCAATGGCGGCTTGAGGAATATTGGGCAAACAAACACCCACCGCCTCACCTTTTTTTACGCCAATCTTTACTAAATAAAAAGCCAGCGCGTCAATCTGTTCAAACAGCTCCGCGCCGCTTATTCGGTTGTTATAAAAAATAATTTTGTCTTTGCTTTTGTCCGGTATGCCTTCTTTGATGTAGGCGTACATGGACTGCTCACAGTTCATACCTCACCTTGTTTCTTTGCGCGCATCTTTTGTGCCAGCGTTAGTATAAGCCATCTTGCCAAAAATACCGTGCCCGAGGTAATGGCGCCGCCCACCAGCACATCGCTGAGGAAATGCGCTTCAACGATTATTCTTGAGAAGCCCACAAAAAGAGTATAAGCGATCGGCGCTATGTAGAACCAGCATTTGTATTTTTTCAGCTTGTCAAAAAGGTCGGGAAGAATAATTAAGCAAATCGACATCGCCGCCGCCGCGGTATGTCCCGAAGGGAAGGACTTGAAGGCATCGTCGTCGGGATGGTACTCATGGCTGACCACAAGACCCTCGCGACCGTTTGCGCCGAAATTCAGCTTGTACCACGGAGTAAAGCCGTCGTACGACGTATTCATATTGCGGAATCTCATTCTGCCCCACATTCCTTTTGAGACCGTAATAATCAACTGGCTGACAGCCAATACGGCAATTAAAAGCAAAGCGAACACCGCCAGCTTCTTCATAAAAGCCTTGTCGATGCGGTTTGTGATCAGAACCAGCATAACCGTCAAAATAACTGTAAAGACGATCAAATATACGTACTTATACATAAGCTCTTCAAAGAAGAACTTGTCCATGAAATAATTTATAAAAAAAGCTACGCCGACAAAGGAAAGTCCGCCGAAAAGCAGTCTAAGCGCCTTGTAAAACTTGTTTTCCTTTGTTAGCGACTGATATAGAATAATGAAAGCCGCCGCCGGAGAGATATAAGCCGGAGAGTCGCCCAAATATTCAAAGAACTGCCCCGAAAGGCTCTCAGGGTTGGAGAGAGCTATATTTATTTTCAAATCAAGGAAGGTAGCCGTCAACATAAGTCCAATAAACGCCGCGGCGCTGCTGATTATTATGATGAGCGCTTTTTTGCTTATTCTGCCTGTCATATTTCCTCCGTGCCAATTATTATTTATTGTATTATATCATTGTGGCAGGCAGATATCAAGCACCAAAACGCTTTCGGCGTCATTCTTTTCTTGTCGGGGAAATCGACCCATATTTTTGTGATCTGCGTTTTTACTAAAAAATGCGTCTTTTTGTCGTAGGGTTTATCCGATGATTTTGTTGCATAACGCCGGCAAAAATGGTACAATGTAGAAAATTTTTATGGAGGACTGAATCGTGCAATATACACATGAAGTTGAACAAATGGTATGCGTAAAGAAAGGACCCAATCACGGTCCCGCGCCCATTCCCGAAGAAGGCAGATGGGTTCAATCAAAAGAAATAAAGGACATTAGCGGACTTACTCACGGCGTAGGCTGGTGCGCTCCCCAACAAGGCGCTTGCAAGCTGACACTGAACGTAAAGGACGGCATCATAAAGGAAGCTTTGGTAGAGACTATCGGTTGCACCGGTATGACTCATTCCGCGGCTATGGCTGCAGAAATACTTGCGGGAAAGACGATACTTGAAGCGCTGAATACCGACTTGGTATGCGACGCCATCAACACCGCCATGCGCGAACTTTTCTTACAGATAGTGTACGGCAGAACGCAATCAGCGTTCTCAGAGAACGGTCTACCTATCGGCGCCGGACTCGAAGACCTTGGAAAGGGTCTGAGAAGTCAAGTAGGCACTATGTATTCCACAGAGAAGAAGGGTGTGCGTTATCTTGATATGGCAGAAGGCTACATAACCCGTCAAGCTCTCGACGACAACGGCGAGGTCATTGGCTACGAGTTCGTAAAACTCGGTCAAATGATGGAAATGATTACTACCAAGGGTATAAGCCCCGAGGAAGCACTGAAGAAATGTACCGGCTCCTATGGCAGATTTGCCGAAGGCGCAAGGTTTATCAACCCCAGAGTCGAATAGGAGGCAACAAATGATTAGATTTGAAGGCTATGAAAGAAGAATAGAAAAAATAACAAAATTTCTTGCCGAGAACGGCATAAAAAGCCTTGAGGAAGCCAGAGAAATCTGCCTGACAAAAGGTATAAACGTCGATACCCTAGTAAAAAGCATTCAGCCTATAGCGTTTGAGAACGCCGTATGGGCGTATACGCTGGGTTGCGCTATCGCCATAAAGAAAGTTGTGAAGAAAGCCGCCGAAGCCGCCGAAGCCATCGGTCTTGGACTGCAAGCTTTTTGTATTCCGGGCTCTGTTGCCGAAGTACGCAAGGTAGGTCTTGGTCACGGCAATCTGGCAGCAAAGCTGCTCCGTGAAGAAACGAAGTGCTTTGCCTTTGTCGCCGGACACGAGTCTTTCGCCGCCGCTGAGGGCGCCATCGGCATAGCCCGCTCGGCAAACAAAGTCAGAAAGGAACCGCTCAAGGTCATTTTGAACGGTCTGGGCAAGGACGCCGCGTTCATAATAGCGCGTATCAACGGATTCACATATGTGCAGACGAAGTACGACCCATATACTGACGTTTTGGAAGTAGTAAAAGAAACGGCATATTCAAATGGAGAGAGGGCGAAAGTCCGCTGCTTCGGCGCAGACGACGTTTGCGAAGGCGTAGCCATAATGAGACTTGAGGGCGCGGATGTCGGCATCACCGGCAACTCCACGAACCCCACCCGTTTCCAACATCCCGTATCCGGCACCTACAAAAAATGGGCGCTCGAAAACGGCAAGGTATACTTCTCCGTAGCCAGCGGCGGCGGTACGGGCAGAACACTGCACCCCGACAATATGGCGGCCGGTCCTGCCTCTTACGGCATGACCGACACGATGGGCAGAATGCACTCTGACGCGCAATTCGCCGGCTCTTCTTCTGTTCCGGCTCACGTCGAGATGATGGGACTCATCGGAATGGGCAACAACCCTATGGTAGGCGCAACTGTAGCCGTAGCCGTGGCGGTTGAAGAGGCAAAATAATAGCGTTTTCTTAAGTTTATGTTGTTTTTTAGTATGTATTTGGCGTTCTCCAAAATGTTGGAGGGCGCCTATTTTTTGTTCAGCCATACATTTGTCATTCATTTGTCATTCATTTTTGTATTTTGCATGACATTATTAGCTATCGCCATTATTGATTTTATTGTCATACATTGTTTCGATTATTTCAGTTGTTTGTTTTCTAAGTTTGTCTGAATCGTGCGTATAATGCATCGTCATCTCAATCTTGCAGTGCCCTAACCGTTCCTTAATATCAAGTAATGGGGCACCTGCGCTGTGCAATTCAGTTGAGTGAGTATGTCTAAGTGAGTGGAAGTCAT
>JAQVME010000131.1 GCA_028703745.1 Clostridia bacterium | reverse complement strand
CTATTTATTACGGTCAGGATTTGTCCAATTATAATCTAGCATTCAACAACGTGCCTGACGGCGCCACTCCCGGCGTATTGAGCTTTGTCGACGAAAGCGTAGTACCGCAAGTGGGCGTTCCTGTAAAGTACCGTTTCTATCCCGACAACGACGCCGTCTATAATATAGTAGAGGGCGACGTAGCTGTCGCCATAAGCAAGACAACTCCCTCGATACAATCTGTATCGGTGAGGGCGTTCTACGGTCAGACACTTTTGCAATCAATCTTTAAGGCGGTTATGCTCAACCAGCACAACAGCGCCGCGCTTGTCGACGGAGAGTTCAGTCTCATAAGCGTGGAGGGCTTCGGCGATCTGGATACCGTCATTACTGTGGCAAACACCTTGTCTATGACGGGCATGAGCACGCTTTCGGGCACGCCTACGCTCAACGGCAGATACAGGTTTGTTTCGTCGAACTACAACACCGTTGAGGGCGACGTAACCATAAGTTGCTTTAATCTAGTAAACGAAATCAATATTGAGACCCAAAGCGGCTCAAAGAGCTTCAATGCTCTGCCCATAAGCGTTTCCGATCTTGGCATAACGACCTCGTTTACCCAGCATCCGCTGTTCGACGAGAACTATTCGCTGACTATACTGGACGCCGAGGGAAATATCAGCCAAGGCACCGAGGTAGGAACATATACCGTCATAATAGAAATAATCGACGTTATGTATTATGGAAAGAAGACGGTAAGTTTCATCATAGACAAGGCGGACATCTCAGAAGATATTACGCTGTCTCACGCTTCAGGCATTTTCGGCGAAGCAATTTTGAAGCCCACGGTAATATTGACGGGCAGTTACGGCGACATTCCGCAAAACAATTTCATTGTAGAATTCAAGAAAATAAACGAAGAGATTTCGTCCTACAACGAAACTCTGCCTTCGCAAGCCGGCTTTTATGACGCCAGAATAACCGTAGCCAACAACCCGTATTTCGCGGGACAAAGGCTGCTGAGCTTTGTCATTGAGAAAAGAACGGCGGAGGTCACGGCGGCGGGCATGATCCAGAATTTCGGCAACGTAAATCCTCTTGTCGTACAGAATGTTGAATACGACCTCGTTCCCACCGTAACATATTATAGCGCCGTCTACAACAGATCCGCAATAGTGCCTACCGAAGCCGGAGATTATATGGCGAGGGTGGAGATCGTTCACAACAACTATACCGTGAGGGCGGGGAACTACACCTATGTGGAGGTTAGCTTCAAGATTCTTCAAGCCAATTTGACGCTTCGCGAAAGACCCGGCGTATCGGATATAATATACGGTCAAACCTACAAGGACGCCAGAATAAGCGGCGGAAAGGTCACCTACGGCGAATCGCTGGAGGTGCTGGGACAGTATTCCTTTATGACGCCGGGGTCAAAACCTGACGCAGGCATACAAGAAACGTCACTGCTTTTCACCCCCTATAATAAGAACTTTGCCACAATGCGAATCGATGACGCCGAAGTAAACGTGCGCCGCGCCAATGCTGAGATACTGTTCACAAACCTTATGACTATATTCGACGGCACAAACAAAAAGAGCGCCTTGGCGTATGTCAGCGACAGCGAGGTGGAGTGGGAAATAGCCTTCATACGGCAGGGCATCGAGGTAAATCCCATAAACGCCGGTTCATACGAAATCCGTGTCAAGGTGCTTAGTAGCAACCATCAACTGGGTATAGACCTTCAAGGCTCGCCCGTCCTGGAAAAATCCAACGCCGCGACCTTTATTATCAACAAGGCGACGATGGAAGCCTTTACGCTTCCTTTGCCTACAGATATCAAATACGGGCAGAGCCTTGCTTTCTCTACCCTAAACAGTAGTGAGTATTATGGCTACGGTATGGCAAGTTATGCCGGCATCGAGAACTTTGTAAGCGGCAGCTTCAGCTATGTCAACAGCGGTCTTGTGCTGGGCGACGCCGGCTCGTATCTCGTGGATATCGTATTCAATCCCACCGACGGCAACAACCATAACGCTTTCTTCACAAAAATAGAAGTAAACGTCGCGCCGGCGCCGGCGACTATCACGGTGACAAACAACAATTACGTATATGGTACGCCCATAAGCTTGCCTACCTTCACCACCAACCCCGGAAACCTAACCGTCAGCCACGATATGGATTGCATCGGAGAAATAGTCGACGCGGGAGTATACGTTTACAGAGTATGGGTTACCAGCAAGAACTTTGACCATCCCGATAATTATTTTGATTTCAACATCACCATAGTCAAAAAGGCGGTCAGAATCGACTTCGTCCAAAACGGATCTATGGTGGAAAAATATTATACCACCTATAACAAGCTGCTGAATGCAACAGCCGTCGTAAATACGGCAGACATAGTAGGTTCCGACCTGTATTCGGACTCAGGCGTTCATATCAACCAAAGAATCAATTTAAATTATTATTCCTTGCGAAATAGCGACGACGAAGTCAGTATCGATTACGGACACACTCCCCCTGTTAGCATCGGCGATTACCGCGTGACGGCAAGCATGGACGACCGCAACTACTACGGTAGCGCTTTTATCAATTATGATATCAACCTTGGCGAGATTGAGGAAATAAAATTTGACTCCTCAACGCTCGAGCAGCAGGTTTACGGCTCCGTAGTGCCTCCTATCATAACGACAAAACCAGCCGGCGTAAAATACTGGATAGATTATCAAGGCTATGGCAAAATTACGCCCACGAATGCCGGAACTTATAATATGGTTGTGTATTTCAACGATCAGAACTACGTTCCCAGGCACATCTCAGCGATGTTCAAGATTCAAAAGAAGGAAATAAGGCTGGATAATATCGAGGTGCAAAACAAGATATACGACGGAGTAGCGACCATCGCCATGACCGCCAAGATGACCGGCGTGTTACCCGGCGATGAAGTCAACCTTGATCTTCGCGCCAAAACTGCGGGCGGAGCCATAAAAGTCGGCAGACACAACTTAGAAATAACCGCCTACAACATCTCCGGACTCAGCGCGCAGAACTATTATGTAGCGAAGCCGTATTTCGCCGATACAGTCGAGATATTAGAGAAAAAGGTTGTTGACAACAAATCACAGTCATATATAACCAGCAACGAGGGCTTTGTCGAAGGTGTCACAGTAGAGGTCAAAGAAATCGACTCTGCAAGCAACCGTGAAAACATCTTCACCAATATGCTGGGACAAAAAGTCATGGTACAGACCTTCACCATAAAAGAAAACGGACAGCCTGTTTCGTTGGACGAAAAAATCAAGGTACATCTCAAGATTCCCGAAGAGTATTTGACCGTAGAGAACCTCAATGTTGCCGGGCTGGGCAGTCTGGGCGGTAGACAAATAAACTTTATCAGGGAAGGCGACTATATTACGTTCTATACCGATTCCTCGGGCGAGGTGGTTTTCAGTTCAAACGAATTCTCATATTGGTTCATACCCGTTGTCGGGCTTGCCGCAATAATTATACTGGGCATAATAACGCTGTTCTGGCTAAACCCCAGACATCGCAAGGGCGCGACAGGCGACATAAAAGGCTGGAAGGCGGCTAAGACGAAGATTAAAAGGGGCGGACTATACAGGGACTAAAACTCTAATAAAAGCAAAAGACTATAATCAGGAACAAAATGACAAAAGGCGCAAAGAGTTTCGGCTTACTAATAATAATTACTATGGTTATGGCATTGTGGTTGCCGCTTGCGGCAACCTCTTTGCGTACGCAAAAAGTTGCCTATGCGGCAGGAGAATACGCAATAAGCTCGTGGCGCCAAAAAAATCCTTTGAAATATTATTATAACGCCACCGAAGGCTGCGCTTATATTGTCAGTATAATAGAAAATGCAAATATGCCCATACAAAAGATTTCATATTCGGCGTATCAGGTTTCTATGAATACCGAGGATATAGAAAGGGATGACGATGACAATATAATAAATCCTTTTGTTAAGGATAAGCAAGGCAACGACCTGAACAGTGTGGAGGTCACAGATGTCAGTTACGGCGAGAGCTACGACGAACTGGGAAACAGGACGGTCGCTTTAGAGATTATTGCATACGAATGGTCGGCATACCTCTTCACTGTAGAATTCAAAATCGGTGACGAATCGCGCGAGGAGCAAGGCAGTTTTCTTTATTGCACGAATATCGACAACTCAAAGCCCTATATCTCGTTGCTAGGCAGTCCGGTCTTTCAGGACAACGGCTACTATTTTGAATATATGGTGCGCGCAAACGAATTTGGCGCGGACAGAAGCGCCAATTCCGGTTTCAAAAAAATAAGAACATACCGCATCATAAACGGGGAAGAGCAGACCGTCAACGAGTATACGGCGTTCACAAACGAGCTGACATTCTATGGCGGACTACTTGCGATAAAAGGCGAGTACTTTATCGAAGCTACGGACTTTGTCGGCAACAGATATTCCGGACGCGTGGTAAAAATCGACAAGGATCTCAACAAGATTATCACAATATCGGCTGCCGAGGATTACTTCGATGACGAGGACGATTACGCGCCTGCGCTCATTGCTTCGCTCCGCGAAAAATACGTTGCGTGGCAGCTTATGGAACTTGACGAGGATATCTCAGAAGAAACGCTTACGGTAGCCTATAACGATGTTTTGGCAGCCCTAAATGCTTGTTCTATAGCTCAAAAGCTTTTTACCGTCAAGGCAATTAATACCGAGTACGTGGGTTCTGTCAATGTAGAAAATTTCGACATTGGCAGCTATTCGTCTAGCGTAAAGGGTGAGAGTGTGACCATGAATATTTCCCTTGCAATGTTCGATACCTCCGAGGTGGACAAGTCGGAAATACTCAGGCTGGCGGAGCTGCCCGAAGCCGACAAGGTGCTGGCTCTCAACATTTATTTGACAAGCAACTTGCAGGCGCTGACCTTTGCAGAATACGCAGCGCCCGTAAAGATAACTATACCGCTTTCCGACTACAAAAGTATTTCGGCGGTAG
>JAQVME010000130.1 GCA_028703745.1 Clostridia bacterium | reverse complement strand
ACTACGCCGAAAAAATGGGTATCGACCCCAAGAATATTGTTGTGGTATCCATTATGCCCTGTACGGCGAAGAAATTCGAAAAGGGCAGACCCAACCAAAGCGCAGCGGGCGTTCCCGATATTGATAACGTATTGACAACGCGTGAGCTTGCAAGACTTATCAAGATGCAAGGCATTATGTACAGAGAGCTTGAGGATGCGGCATTCGACCCCGCGCTTGGACTGGGCTCTACTGCCGGACTCATCTTCGGAACGACGGGCGGCGTTATGGAGGCGGCTTTGCGTACGGTTAGAGAGGTGCTTGAGGGCAAGAGCTTCGAAAACCTTGATTTCAAGGAAGTTAGAGGCATGAAAGGCATCAAGGAAGCATCATATTGTATAGCCGGCATCGAAGTAAAGGTAGCCGTAGCAAGCAGTCTTGCCAATGCAAAAATAATTATGGACAAGATCAGAAAGGGTGAGGCGGACTATCACTTCATCGAAATTATGTCCTGCCCCGGCGGCTGCGTAAACGGCGGCGGTCAGCCCATAAGAACGGCTGAAGAAAGAAACAACATGGACATCCCCGGTTTGAGAGCCAAGGCGATATACGACACCGATAAGACGTCCGCGCTGAGAAGATCGCACGAGAACCCCGTAGTTAAGGAGCTTTACGACAACTATTTTGGCAAGCCAAATAGCCACAGAGCCCACGAGGTACTTCATACTAAATACACCGCTAGATAAGGAAAAGGCGCTTTCATTAGCGCCTTTTTTATTGGTAAATTATCTGCACAGCTGCCGTTTAACGGCAGCTTTTTTATCCCACACAGCTTTTTAGGCACGATTGGCGCTAATGAAATTGCCTTTCCCAACCGCGTCTTTTCGCGCTCTTTGAGCGTCTTTTGGCAAAAAAGCCGCCTCGTGTATTGCCTATACACGTCGGCTGCATTTTCACTCAAAATCCATCTCAAATATCGCAAAAATCCGCTGCCGACAAATTATTTACGGTTACATTTCAATCACGCTGACAAGTTCTTTTCGGTTTAAATTTTATCCACTTTGATGTGTAATCTTTTGTTTATGTAGAGGGCGCTCATCAATATTTGTCTTTTACTATAATATATATAGGCACATTCCTTAGCGGCATTGACACATTGCATTGGGAATTGTATAATTATGCTATGAAAGTATTGACAAAAAAGAATAAACGTTTGCTCGTTGCTATATGCGCGGCGGTGCTGATTCTTGCCATTCTTATGGCGGTTTTGTTGCCGCTATTGCTGAAAGAGGAGCAGCCTTCGGGATATTCTTTTGACAACGAAAGAAAGCCGCTAGAGTATGGCGCGGTTAATAAGCTTATTTTCAATAACAAGGTGTCGGACATACTAAAATATTCGTTCTTTGTCGCAGACAACAACAATTATATAGCAAACGCGCTTATATCGGCTATGCGCAGGGCGAGGATTCCCACCCAAAAGCTCAAGGCATTCGCCGACTATCTCGGCGAATTCGTGACTTTGCTCAAGGGCAGCGGCTTTTCTGTGCCTGCAGGAGAATTTGAGGAGGGCGAGGAGCAAGAGGACGGCATATTCTCCGATTTCAACAGGCATTTTACCGAATTTTTTGAAAAAACAGGCTTTACAGAAACCGAGCTTTCGAGATTTTTGTACGAGCTTGCCACGGACTTTGCCGGAGATACGCAATACGGCGCAGTACTTGCCGCGCTAGGCAGAGATGACTTTGTCGCGCTTACCTCGAACACTATTTTTTGTTACAAAATGCTGATAGGCGCATCGGAAGGCGGCGCAACCGCCTACGAAGCGCGGTCGTTACAAGCAATTGTGTATTCGCTAGGTTCATACTATATAAAGATAATAAGCAAACTGGGCTTTTCAAACACCGAAAAACTGCTGGGATTGGACTTCGACGAACAAAAAGAATACGGTAACTTGAGTGAAGAAGAATACGCGGTATTCCGTGAGACAATGCTGGCAAGCCGTGGCAAGGTCGCCAATCTTTTTTATACGCTGGGCAGCGTGATGAAGGAGACGGACGCGTATAGCTTTGAGTTGCTGTTTGCGTATGCCTCTGAGGAGGACAAAAACAGCGTGTCAGCCAAAGAAAAATTGGTGCTTTCCCATATAGAATTATCAAAAGCCATAAAAATCGGCATAGAGCAGAGCTATGTCAACAGCCGGCAAACGGGCATAGCCGACAGGCAGTCGTTTGTTGCATCTTACGCGGCGCTGATGACGCAGTACAAAAAGTTTTTGCATATGACGGCGCAGGCACAGGAAGAAGTGGATTTCGTAGCTTATGAAGCTGCGGCAACCCGAAAGCTCGACGCATTTATGGACAGCGTATATTATCTTTCCGCCGTTAATCCCGACAGTCTCAAGACCATTAGCGAGCAGGATTTGGACGTTCTCGTCACGAAGGCGGAAGACCTTAGCGCCATTGTTTCGGGAGTCGAAGAATATTTTGACAAGACCTTTTCGATAAGGTTTGTAAATTTCTTATTCAAAATTATAGACCTTCAAGGACTGCTCGAACGGTATAGAAGACCGATCGAGGACATTCTTGAGGACTCTTTGAAGGGGCTTATTGACCTCAACGAACTGGAGGATTTGCTTGACTAAAATTATTAGCGCGGAGAATATTTCTAAGAACTTCAACAATGGACCTTGGGTACTTGATAATATCAGTTTAGAAATCCAAAAGGGCGATTTCGTTTCTATTGTCGGCGCTTCTGGCAGCGGCAAAAGCACGCTCCTTACTATACTGGGCGGTATGGATTTGCCTACGCAGGGCAAGGTTTTTATCGACGACGAGGATATCACCGTACTGAAGGAAAGCCGATTGGCAAAGCTACGTCGTACAAAAATAGGTTTTGTCTTTCAATTCTTCAATCTTGCGCCATATCTTACGGTAGAGGAGAATATTATTCTGCCCGTTATTTTGAACGGCGGCAAAAAAAAGGATTATACCAAGCGCCTCGACTATCTGCTGGATTATTTGGGCATAGCGCAGTACCGTCACAAGATGCCCTCAAAGCTCTCGGGCGGCGAGCAGCAGAGAGTGGCTATAGCTCGCGGACTCATATTTGAACCGGAGGTTATTTTCCTTGACGAGCCAACGGGCAACCTTGACAGCAAGTCCTCGCAAAACATAATGGAACTGCTGGCAAAGATTAACGCAGAACTGGGCACTACCATACTTCAAGTCACGCACAGCGGCAAAAACGCGCAGTACGGCAACAAAATAATCACGATACAGGATGGCAAAATAATAGAAAGATGAATATTATCCTCAACCATACGTTACGCAGCGTAAAAAATAACAGAACGCAGATTGCGGTTATCGTCACGACGATAGCCGTGGTTACGCTTATGATTTTTGTCGCGCTTTCTATGACGGGATTATTTTATAATATCAACGTTGCTTCGCAAAGCAGACTGGCGGGAGATACGGATATAGGCTTGAGCGGCGGCGAATTATTTCCACTGGCGAAGCTTGAGGATTTTGTATCGGACAACAAACAAAAGGTCTTGTACGCCGACTGTTATTTACAGATAGGCGGACTTGTCAAGACTGCCGACGTCACAAAAATAATTATGGTAGAAGCCACCGACCTTGAAACACTGAACAGTCGCTATCCGCAAAAGCTTGCCACAAAAGAAGCTACGCAGACGGTTGCCGAATACCCGTCCGTTTGGATAGGAGAGGACTTTGCCGCCGAATTGGACGTAGTCGCGGGCGGTACTATCGAGTTGTTTTTTGAGGGCGCCGAACGTTTTGAGAAGATGACGGTGTCCAGAATACTTTACAACCGCGGTTTTTTTGCCGACAGCAATGTCAACAACGTATTTATTGACTTCTCGTCGATAAACCATCGCGGCATGATAAATCTCGGCTACCTGAAGCTTGCCGACGATGGCGATTATGCAGTAGTGGAGCAACAGCTGCAAGCGCATATGAAAAACGACGCTATTGTATTGAAAACATCCATTGACACGCAAAGAATCGGCGAAATCATCGTCAACAATACTAGGCTGCTCAATATAGCTTTGGCGTTCATTATGGCAATAATGGTGCTCATACTTTTCACTTCATATCTCGTCATAGCGCGCGGCCGTCTCAATGAGATGATTATTTTTAAGGCGGCAGGGGCGTCACCTGCGCAGACTACTCTTATTATGCTGACAGAGGTAATACTTTACGGTATTATAGGCGCGGCAGTTGGGTTGGCGCTCGGCAGAGCGGGTATGGCTGTTATGTCAAAGGCGCTCATACCGAACTTTCCGGGGGCTATCAGCTACGATTTGTGGAAATATTTTGCGGCGTTTTTCCTAGGGGTGGGTGTGTCCGCCTTGTCCGCAATATTCCCCGTATTACGTATCAGCCGCAAATCTGTCAGGGAGCTGTCCTCGGGCATAGTCAAGGACGTAAGATACGCAAAGCCGGTAATAATCGTCGGGTTGAGCGCGCTGCTGGCGACCGCCGTTACGCTGCTTTTTGTTTATGAAGCTTGGATTGTACCGCTAACCTTTGCCGTCATTGCGCTTTTTGCGTGCTGGGTATACTTCGTCGTGCCTTATGTGGTTCGGCTGTTCAGCCGAATCTTCGCGCTTCCCGGGGGTGAAAGCCGTGTGGCTTCGTTTTCAATAAAACGCAATTCTTCGACAAACGTGCTAACCATACTTGTAGGTTCTGTGGTGACTTTTTCCTTCATCGTAGTATCTGTCATTAGCCTGGTAATTACCGCCATAACGCCTTACAACTCCAGATACAGCGCCGATTATGTCGTCAGCAGCACCGAAAACGCCGATTTTGGCGAGCTTTCGGAGAAGCTGCAAAACGTGGAGGGTGTAACGGATATCGTCTATTACAAAATCGCAGATTACGAAATACCGAGACAAAACCAAAGTCCTCTAAAATATAAGGTTGTCGGCGTCAGCGCCGCCTCTGCGCTGTCATATGCCACGAAGGGCGTCGACGCTGAGACCATACAGAAGTTCGCCACGTCTGCCCACGCTATGAT
>JAQVME010000129.1 GCA_028703745.1 Clostridia bacterium | reverse complement strand
TGTAGCAGCTTGTTGCACAGTATGTTCATAAAAGTGCTCTTGCCTGCGCCGTTAAGTCCGACAATGCCCGTATGCTCGCCGTTATTGACTGACAGACAAGCGTCTTCAAAAAGCACTTTGCCGTCAAATGTATGGGTGAGATTGTTTATGGAAAGTATGCTCATTTATTCATCCTTGAAATTTCGTTCAGGATAATATTGTAGCATAAAAAGCGCGGGGATAAAACTAATCCGGACTGCGTTTTTTGCGTTATAAATAACTAATCTATGAGAATGTCGTAAAAAGCCTTGTATACGTCGGGAGCTTTGTTGTTCCAGCTGTTGTATATCGAAAGAGCTTTTTCAAGGTTGGCTACTACGAATTTCAGTTGCATAATAGGCTTTGTGACTTCAAAAATGCCCATCTCAACAGTATACGAGCCGTCGGAATTGCGCTTATAGTCGCAGGTGAACTCCTGCTTCTTCTTGTACTCAAGACGGGATTTGCGCGCAAACTCCGTTATGGTGTCTCGCACGGATTTTGGGATGTCGTTGTAAAAATGCGCCAGGCAGGTTCTGCCGTCCTCCGTCAATGACAAGAGAGGGTTGCGGATGCTGCCGTTGACCTTCGAGATGAAGCCTGCCTCCGTAAGGTCGGAAATGATCTGCTTGCAATAAAAATACGGTATCCAATCGTTGTCACTCGAGCATATAGACAAAAGCAACTCCTCATTTATGGGAATCTCCATTTTATCAAGAACAAATAGTACCAGTAGCTTATTGCTTATTCTTTCGTCGTGAATCATAACCTTCCTTTTATTGTTTATTCATTATAACACTAAACCCGTGCGGTGTTAAGCGCTTTTTTTGAGAATTGCTTTATATTTGCATTAAAGGGCGGCAGAGGCGAAAAACAATAAGAATAAATTCATTGATAAATGCTTCTAAGGATAGTATAATTAAATTATTATTAAACTCAAGGAGAAAACAATGAACGTTTGGCACGACATAGGCTCCGACAGAATTGCGCCGCAGGACTTTCTTGCGGTAATAGAAATCTCAAAGGGCAGCAAAAACAAATACGAGCTTGACAAGCAGAGCGGACTGCTTATACTTGACAGAATTCTGTATACATCCACGCATTATCCCGCAAATTATGGGTTTATCCCAAAGACTTTTTGCGAGGACAACGACCCGGTAGACGTGCTGGTGCTGTGTTCCGAGGCCATAAAACCCATGGCCATCTGCCGTTGCTATCCCATCGGCATGGTGTGCATGACCGATGACGGCTTCATCGACAACAAAATAATAGCCATTCCTTTCAACGAACCCACTTGGAACAGCTACTCGAATATTGAGGAATTGCCTAAGCATATTATGGACGAGATATGCCATTTCTTTACAGTTTATAAGGAGCTTGAGGGCAAGCATACCGCAGACATAAAGATAGCCGATAAGGCTACCGCAATAAAAGTCGTCGAGAACGGCATAAAGAGCTATAGGAACAAATTTTTACCCGGGAGGTAAACATTGTACGACGTAATAGTCGCCGGAGGGGGCGCGGCAGGAATAGCCGCCGCAATATCGGCTGTCCGAGAAGGCGCCAAAGTGGCTCTCATCGAACAGAGCAAGCCCGGAGGCAGATTGCTACAGAGTATTCATAACGGCTTCGGAGACGAATTCTTCGGCGAGGATTTGACGGGTCCGGAATTTGCCGCCAGACTGGCGAGCCGGTTGGTTTCAAGCGGCATAAAAATCATTATTGCAACGGTTACGGACGTTTCCTCCGCCTTGACGGTGACGGTTCGGCGCCCGAGCGGAAAGCTTGCAGAACTCAAGGCAAAAGCCATTGTTCTTGCAACCGGAAGCAAAGAGGAGCCAGAGCCGTCTACCGCACCAACTAGCGCGTTAAGGGGCGTTTATACCGCAACGGAGGCGCAACGACTAATCAATATCGAAGGCAAAATAATAGGCAAAAAAGCCGTCGTTTACGGCTCAAACACGCTTGCCGTGATTTTGGCGCGGCGGCTGACGCTTGAGGGCGTTAAAGTCGTATGCGTTTGTGAAAGCCGAGAAAAACCGGTGGCTCTGCCGAAGGACATTGTGCAGTGTCTTGAGGATTTTGATATTCCGCTATATCTGAACACGACCGTTGCGGCGGAGGGCGAAAGCGCCCTCAGGGGCGTATACATAAAGAAGGCTTTGTCTGAGCCAAGCTTCATTGCTTGTGATACTTTGATTTTGTCTCCCGAGCTGTCGCCGGACGACACGCTGACTGTCGGCGCGGGGATAGTCATTGACGGCAAGACACGCGGCGCAGAAGTCACAAGCGCGCTGGAGACAAGCGTCCCCGGCATTTTCGCCGCGGGCAGCGCCTTACATACGCAGACGTCTGCGGATGATGCGGCTTTTGAAGGCATGGATGCCGGCAGAAACGCCGCGCTTTACGCCGAGGGCAAGCAAGAAACGACCGAACACGTAAGAATTACGGCGGGAGAGGGCATACATTACGTCATGCCGCATACTGCGCCGCTTGAGGGCAGAACAAAAATCTTTTTCCGCGCCGCGGATTTCCGAAAGGCAGTGCGCCTCGATGTACGTTGCGGACAAGATTTAATTTTTGCTAAGAGATACCCCGCGCTACTGCCGGGACTGCTCGAGAATATCGAAATAAGCCTCAACGGTCTGTCGCAAGACGTGAGGCTTTCGTTGGAGGAGCAATGAAAAAATATACGTGTATTCTATGCCCCGTAAGCTGCGAGATGGAAGCCGGACAGGCTGTCGACCACGGAGAAATCTCCGTCAGCGGCAACGCTTGCAAGAGGGGAGAGGTCTATGCCAGAATGGAGATAATAAACCCTCAGCGCATATTGACAACGCTCTTTCCTGTCACGAGAGGCAAGGCGGTGCCCTGCAAATCCGGCGCGCCGCTTGATAATCACAAGCTTTTCGACGTCATAAAACTCATTAAGAATTCTCGTGCGCAAAAACCCGTAAAAGCCGGTGATATACTTCTTCCGAATGTGTTGGGTACGGGTGTAGACATAATCGCCACAGCGGACAGACCGTAACGGTGGCGCTGCTATGAAATTGACCGTGCTGGGCAGATACGGAAAGTACCCGAACAAAAACGGCGCCACTTGCAGCTATCTCGTTGAAAGCAAGTCCGGCGCAAAAATTATACTGGACATGGGTAGCGGCTCATTGAAAAATCTTGCCAATGTATGCGCATATGAGGATATTGACGCTGTAGTTATCAGCCATTTCCACGGAGACCATTGCGCCGATGCCTTCGTATTCAGAAACATTGCTCTCGAACAAACAAAAAAGGGCTTGCGCGCTCCCATTTCGTTTTTTATGCCGGAGCAGCCGCAAGAAGAATATTATGCGCTTTCCTCGTGTGAGGGCTTTGCCGCGCAAGCCGTGTGCGGCGGTATGAAGACCTCGATAAAAGACTTTTGTCTGGAATTTTTTGAGATGAGCCATACGCTACCCACCTTCGGCGTAAGGGTGACAGACGGCGAAAAGTGTCTTGCTTATACCGCCGATACCACGTACACAAAAACCATCAAGACGCTTGTAGAGGGTTGTGACCTTGCTCTTGTCGACGCTTGCATTTTGCAACGCGAGCACAGCGCGGAATCTCCGCACATAAGCGTTTACGGCATCGCCGAATTAACTAAGTCCGTCCCCGTAACAATACTTACACATCTGTCACAAGGTCGCGAGGACGAAACGTTGAGCGAGGCTCTCGGCATCAACAAAAACGCCCGGCTCGCCGAAGAACTAATCACCCTGACATTATGAAAAAAACCATAATAAACCTGCGTCCTATGGTGTTTTGCGCGCTTTTTCTTATGGCGGGTATAGCGCTCAGTCTCGCAGTTATGAAAAACATAAGAGTTTTTTGGCTTATTGCCGCATTGTCGGCGGTAAGCGCAATTGCTTTTGCCGCTACTAAGAAAAAAATAGCAGTGGTTTTGGCATTGTTTTTTTTGGCGGGCTTCGCAGGGAATTTTATACAATATATAACCACGGCGGAAACAGTTGACGGCGAAAGTAATATACGTGGCAAGGTCGCGCAGATAAACGCCGCCGAGGGATATTATAATATTATACTCAAAGACCTTGAGATTGACGGCTTTCCGGCGGGAGGCAGGGCGCTCGTGCGCGTTTACGGTGAAAATCCTTATGAACTTTCCGACCTCTTATATTTCTACGGCAAGATCAAGACTAGACCGGTGAGTTTGGCGGATAGCTCCTCGCTGACTTATTACGGCAACGGCGTATATTATAATGCCGTTATTATGACACAGCTGTCACCCCCCGGAAGCGGCGTAAACTTCTTTGACAAGCTTCGCCTGCGTATGACTACCCCCATGTCAAAATCGCTGGGAAAGAACAAGGGTATAGCCGCATCGCTTTTGTTCGGAGACCTAAGCGGTCTTTCCCGCGAGGATATGTCTGCAATAAGGGATACGGGGCTGAGCCATATCTTTTCGGTTTCCGGACTGCATATAAGCTTCGTTGTAGCTTGTATTGCCCTACTGCTTCGCAGGCTGCGGATTAAACCTTTGCTTTCGTTGGCAGTGACTGTTATCGTACTGTTCGTTTATTGCGGGGTTACGGGCTTTCCGCCAAGCGCAGTCAGGTCGGCCGTTATGGCGGTGATATTTATGCTGTCCTCAGTGCTTCACAAAAAACCCGACGCGCTCAACTCACTTGGCGCGGCTGTGACGCTGATGCTGCTGTTTTCGCCGAGGACGTTGTTTTCACTCAGCTTCATTATGAGCGTCGCCGCGGTCTTTGGCATACTGCTTTTTTATAAGCCGCTTTATAAGAGGTTCGTCGGAAAGGGCGGCAGGGCGAGGCGGTACCTCGGCGCTTCGGTGGCGGTTTCTCTGTCTGCTAACGTCTTTTTGTTGCCGTTGTCATTGAACGTTTTTGGAACGGTATCGCTTTATTTCGTGCTTGCTAACCTTCTCGTACTACCTATTATTACGGTATTGTATACCTATTTGTTCATTTCGGGTATCCTATGTCTGGTTTCGCCGT
>JAQVME010000128.1 GCA_028703745.1 Clostridia bacterium | reverse complement strand
CTCTTCCGATCTATTATTTCCTTTGCGCCCGAATTGTCGGCTACCTTTAACCTTGTTTGTGGTTGTATCATTTCTCGCTCCTCCTATTTTGCCTTATCGATAATCTTAACAAGACGCCAGCATTTATCTTTTGAGATGGGTCTTGTCTCTTCGATTTCGACAACGTCGCCTATGCCGCACTCATTGAGCTCGTCGTGCGCCTTAAACTTCTTTGTGGTCTTTACATACTTCTTGTATAGAGGATGCTGCACCTTCCTTATAGCGGCGACTACTATGGTCTTTTCCATTTTGTCGCTAACTACTGTGCCTATTCGGGTCTTTCTTGAACTTCTTTCCATTTTGTCATCCTCCTGTTATTTCGAGCTTTTTTTGGCTTTCTTCGCCTTGGTTTCCGGCTCGAAGCTGATATTGAGCTCTCTCTGGCGCAGTATTGTCATAACCCGCGCTACGTCTCTCTTGCATTCGACCATTGTCATGTTGTTAGATAACTGGTTGGTCGCGTGCTTAAAGCGGAGATTAAACAAATCTGCTTTTAATGCGTTTAACTTATCTTTGAGCTCCTGTGTGCTCATTTCAAAAAACTTCGTCGCTTTCATTAGACCTCACCACCTTCCGCTGCTGTCACATCAGCCTTGCGTACAAATTTGCACTGTAACGGCAACTTGTGCATTCCCAACCTCAAAGCCTCTCTTGCCACATCTTCCGTTACTCCGGCAACCTCAAAAAGCACTCTGTCGGGCTTTACTACGGCTACCCAATATTCGGGAGAACCTTTGCCGCTTCCCATACGGGTCTCGGCGGGCTTCTTCGTGACAGGCTTGTGGGGGAATATATTGACCCATACCTGTCCGCCACGCTTCATAAATCTCGTCATTGCCACACGGGCGGCTTCTATCTGATTGGAGGTGACCCAGCAAGGCTCTTTTGCTACCAAAGCGTACTCGCCGTATGCTATGACGTTGCCTTTGTTGGCGTGGCCCTTCATTCTGCCCCTATGCTGTTTTCTTCTTTTTACTCTCTTAGGCATTAACATAATTAGTCATTACCTCCTTTCCCTGCTTTGGTGAAAATTTCACCCTTATAAATCCAAACCTTTACGCCTATCAATCCGTAGGTCGTAACGGCTTCCGCGAAGCCGTAATCTATATTGGCTCTCAGTGTCTGAAGGGGTATGGAACCCTCATGGTAGAACTCGCTTCTGGCGATTTCTGCGCCGTCAAGTCTGCCGCTAACCATGGTCTTGATTCCCTTTGCTCCGCCTCTCATGGCTTTTTGCATAGCTTGCTTCATTGCTCTTCTGAATTGTATTCTTCTTTCAAGCTGGGCGGCTATGGATTCTGCCGTAAGTTGCGCGTCTATATCAATCTTCTTCACTTCGAGAATGTTTACGTTTACCATTTTGCCGGGGCAAAGCTTTTCGATATCCTTCTTAATAAGAGGAATGCCTGCCGCCTGCTTGCCAATAGCTACGCCGGGGCGTCCGCAAAACATATTTACGGTAATGCTGTTGGCGGCGCGCTCGATAGTAATTTTGGAGATAGCCGAGGAGTAATACTTCTTTTTAAGTAGTGTCCTGACTTTGTAGTCCTCGCTAATGTTCTTCGAGAAACCCTTCTTGTCTGCGTACCATTGCGAATCCCAACCGGCTATAATTCCTATTCTTAATCCGTGCGGATTTACTTTCTGACCCATCTTCTATTCCTCCTAATGCCTTTCGTCAAGGATAACTGTAATGTTGCTGGTTCTCTTGAGGAGACTTCCCGCTCTGCCGTGAGACTTCGGGATGAATCTCTTCAACGTGGATCCCTGATCCGCAAAGCATTCCGCAACAAATAGCCCGTCTTTGCTCATGCTAAGGTTGTTCTCGGCGTTTGCAGCGGCGGATTTTACGACCTTTAGTATGGGAAGCGAAGAGGATTTGTTCAGGTTTTCGAGCAAAGCTACTGCTTCAACATAACCCTTTCCGCGAATCAAATCGAGTACGGCTCTTACTTTGTAAGGAGAAATACGGATGTATTTCGCCTTCGCAATAGGACGTTTGTCGGCGTTTTCTTTTCTGGCCTGCGCCTTTTCCCTAATTCTGGTTGCCATCTATCTTACCTCCTACTTCTTGCCGGAGGTCTTGCTTCCGGCGTGTCCTCTGAAGGTTCTCGTCGGGGCGAACTCGCCCAGTTTCAAACCTACCATATCTTCTGTAACATATACGGGCACGTGCTTTCTGCCATCATGCACCGCTATCGTGTGTCCGACAAAATCAGGAAAGATTGTCGAGGCTCTTGACCAGGTCTTAACCGGTTTTTTTTCTCCTGCTTCATTGAGCGCTATAATTTTCTTTTTCAGGCTCTCGTGTATATAGGGCCCTTTCTTTATTGACCTACTCATCAGCTGTTATCCTCCTAATTTATTCTCTTAATAATGAACTTGCTTGAAGTCTTCTTTTTCTTGCGGGTCTTGTAACCAAGCGCCGGCTTACCCCAAGGCGTAACCGGTCCGGGCATACCTATCGGGCTCTTGCCCTCACCACCGCCGTGCGGATGGTCGCAAGGATTCATTACGACGCCTCTGACCGTGGGTCTGACACCCATGTGTCTTTTGCGTCCAGCCTTTCCGAGGCTGATTATTTCGTGTTCGATGTTTCCGACTTGACCGATAGTGGCTTTGCAGGAAAGAGGTACGTATCTCATCTCGCCCGAGGGCATTCTGAGTGTGGCCTTCTTGCCTTCCTTAGCCATAAGCTGCGCTGATGTGCCGGCGCTTCTGGCTATCTGGCCACCCTTGTTGGGTTGCATCTCTATGTTATGAACCATGGTGCCTACGGGGATATCGGCAAGCAACAAAGCGTTGCCTGCTTTTATATCGCAGCCTTTTCCGCTCAGAACGGTGTCACCAACTGTCAGTCCGAGGGGCGCAAGTATATATCTCTTCTCGCCGTCTACGTACTGCAATAGCGCGATATGCGCGCTGCGGTTGGGGTCGAACTGTATGGAGGCTACCTTGGCGGGGATGCCGTCCTTGTTCCTCTTGAAATCTATGATACGGTATTTGTTGCGATTGCCGCCGCCGATATGACGTACGGTAATTCTGCCTGTGTTATTCCTGCCGCCGGAATTATTCTTCGATACAAGCAAGCTTCTCTCGGGTTTGTCCGAGGTGATCTCGCGGAAATCGGATACTGACATAAATCTGCGGGCCGGACTTGTCGGTTTATATCTTATTATAGCCATTTTTGCCTCCTACGTTTATGACAAGCTCTCAAAGAACTCTATTGGCTTGCTGTCGGCAGCAAGCTTGACAAAGGCTTTCTTGTAAGAAGACCTTCTTCCCTGGGTTTTGCCCATTCTTTTTATCTTGCCCTGGTAATTTACAACATTTACTCTGTCGACCTTTACGTTGAAGATTTCTTCAACGGCGGTTTTGATTTCTGTCTTGTTGGCCGACTTGGCGACAATAAAGGTATAATCCTTTATAGCAATGCCTTCGTAGCTCTTTTCGGATAAAACCGGCTTGATTATTATATCGTACGCCTTCATTATTTATTTACCTCCTCAAGCCTCTTGACAGCATCTGCGGTTATGACGCACTTGCCATTCCTGACGATTTCGTAAACATTGAGAAGGTCTGCGCTGCAGATTGTCAAATCCTCGATGTTCCTTGCTGCTCTGAGAACCGTTTCGTTTTCGTCGTTGAGTACCAAAAGCGTCTTTCCGCTGATAGCGAAATTCTTAAGGATGCCCGCCATAAGCTTGGTTTTTGCCGCCTCGAGGTTTATGGCGTCAAGCACGATTACTTCTTCTTGGCGCACCTTCTGGCTGAGCGCGCTCTTCATCGCGCCGTCTTTCATCTTTTTGTTGATTTTTTTGGAAAAATCTCTGGGCTTCGGCGCGAAAACAACGCCGCCCTTCTTCCACTGGGGAGCGCGTATGCTGCCCTGTCTGGCTCTGCCTGTGCCCTTCTGTCTGTAGGGCTTGATGCCGCCGCCTCTGACTTCGGCGCGGGTGAGCGCGGACTTGGTGCCTTGGCGCTTGTTTGCAAGCTGAGCGACCACTACCTGATGTATCAGCGCCTGATTATATTCGGCGCCGAATACCGTCTCGTCTACTGACAGGGTACCGGTCTGCTTTCCTTCAATATTATATACCTTTAATTCCATCATTGCCGTACTCCTTTATACCTTCAGCGTTTGCTTAACAACGACAAAGCTGTCCTTCGCTCCGGGTATTCCGCCTTTTATGAACAACAGATTTCTTGCTTTATCGACTCTGGCTATCTCCAGATTCTTAACGGTGACTTGCTCTGCGCCGTAATGTCCGGGCATCTTTTTGTTTTTGAAGACTCTCGAGGGATCGGAGTTTGCGGACATGGAACCCACGCCGCGATGATATCCTGAGCCGTGCGCCATAGGACCGCAGGCGGTGTTCCACCTCTGGACCGTGCCGGTGAAGCCTCTGCCCTTCGTGGTGCCTACTACGTCAACCTTGTCGCCTACGGCGAAGGTATCGCATTTTATTTCTTGACCTACCTCAAACTTGTCGCCCTCTTCGGTTCTGAATTCGCGAAGGTATCTCTTGGGCTTGAGCTCGCTCTTGGCATAATGTCCTGTTATCGGCTTGTTTATGTTCTTTTCTTTCTTTTCGCCGAAACCGACTTGAACAGCCTCATAACCGTCTTTGTCGGCGGTCTTAACCTGCACGACAGGACAGGGTCCTGCTTCAATTATTGTTACCGGGATGACAATACCCTCTGCGGTAAAAATCTGACTCATACCGAGCTTCCTGCCTAATATAGCTTTCTTCATATAAGTCCTCCTGTTACAGCTTTATCTGAATGTCAACGCCGGCCGGTAAATCCAGCTTCATCAACGCTTCTACTGTTTTTGACGTCGAGTTGTAAATATCAATCAAACGCTTGTGGGTGCGCAGTTCAAACTGCTCGCGGCTATCCTTGTGTTTGTGCGGTGACCGCAGGATAGTAATTATTTCCTTATCCGTGGGGAGCGGTATCGGGCCCGATATGCCGGCGCCGGTACGCTTTACTGCTTCAACGATTTTC
>JAQVME010000127.1 GCA_028703745.1 Clostridia bacterium | reverse complement strand
CCAAGGTATTGAATACCAAAACCTAAATTCCTCGGTATACTTAATTGGAAAAACAGACTGGCTAAACGGAGAGTTTTTGCCATGTTCGGAGCAAAAAGAGCTTGACCTAGGCTGTGATTATTATGCGCCTCAAACGCTGAAAACTCCCGACGGAAGAACGATAGCTATAGCCTGGATGCAGATGTGGCTGAGGAGTATTCCCACCTCCTATCTCGGGCACGGCTGGGCAGGTATGATGAGCCTGCCAAGGGAGCTTTGGATAAAAAACAACGTTTTGCATCAGAAGCCGGCAAAAGAGGTTTTCGCTTATTTTGAAGCCGCTAAAGAAGTAAAAAAAGTCGTCATAAATGCCTCAACTCAATTCGAGATTTTGCGCGGGGAGACATATCTTCTTAGCATAAAATGCCCGTCATTACCCCATCGGTTTGAAATATTTTTGCGCAAGGGCGAAAGCAATTTCACCCTCGTTTCAATTTCCGACGGAACGCTTACTTTTGACCGCTCAAAGAGCGGATTTTCCATTAAAGGCAACCGCCTTGACGGCGAATGCAATATCAGAAAATGTAATTTAGCCAATGAAACAAGCCTGGACATGCAAATATTCGTCGACGTATCAAGCGTAGAAATCTTTATCAACGAAAAATATTGCTTGTCCTCGACAATTTATCCTTTCCCTTGTAGCCATGGCATCAGCTTTGATGGCGACGGCGTTGAGGCGGAAATAGAGTTTTCACCCTTCAATAACCATAAAAGGTCTGAGTAGCGCCGCTTATCCAGCTATCAAATATTCTGCCGACATCCCTGCCGCAACCCTTGTTGAAAGCTGAATACAGCTTCTCTTTATCGGCAATCTTGAACTTATTTTCCTCAAAGAATATCTGCAGGCTCTTTTCTATTCCCGTCTGTCCGGCTATGTCGTAAACGCTCTTGAACATAAGCCCCGACGCCTCATAGCACAGCATATTGTATTCATTTGTCGTATACTCGTTTATACTCAAATCAAGTCTGGGTACGTAGCTTGCGTTTGCCATAGTTTTCATTTTCAAGAAATTTTGGAAGTCGGTTTTGCTTTTGTTGTGGTTGTCAATAAAAATCTGTTTTTCGCCCTTTAGCAAATAGTAATAGTTTGTGCAGAAAGTCGCCAGCCCCTCGTCAATAAAGCTCTCCCGAATGCTGTCCGAACCCACCGACACACTCCACCATTGGTGCGCCGTTTCGTGTACCGCAACCTTCGCCTTGTCAGGTTCTGACGAGCTGATAAACGAAAGCATGGGGTATTCCATACCGCCGTACGCAAATGCCGTCTCCACCAAGCTGTAGCTTTCGTAAGGGTACTTTCCAAACGCTTCTCCGAACAGACGCACTGCATCCGCAGCCTCATTCAGGGTATCGGATGCCTTGGCATCCTTAATATAGTAATAGCGCAGCATTGTTCCGCCGACGCTCTTTGTCATCAGCTTGAACTTTGCGCTGCCTACCATGGCAAAATCTCTGACGCCGGTTGCAGAGATTTTCATAATTCTGCTGCCATTTTCAATCAAGCGGCTAACAATATTTCCGCCGCACGCCAACTCCATTGTAAGCGGAGCCTTGACGGTCACTTCGTAATCGGCAATTTCGGAATAGAACGGGTCTCCGACAAGCGAAAAAGCATCCTCCCTCCAGCCGTTATCATAAACGGCAAGCACGGGATAAAAATTTCCCATATTCACAGTATCGTTGAAACGACCCAACCGCAAATTGCATTGCGGCACTGTCACGACATATTCCAGAAAGACCTCAGTCTTTTTTTTCATTTTCATCGAAGGTATCTTTACCGTAAGTATGTTCTTATCCCCGCTTATTGAGTGCTGCGCCTCAGCGCCGCCTACTTTGCAACTTTGTATTTCTATTCTGCCGTATTTCAGCAGACTGTTTTTATATGCCTTGTTTGTTGCGTCCTCCCTGTATGCGTTGGCGTAGAGGTGGAATTTCAATTCGTCAAGCCCGTCTTTTATGCCGTTGGTAAAAACAAGAGTTTGCTTGCCGCGAATGTCCTCGCCGACCTCAAGCTCCATGACATATTTGTTTTCGGCTCCTTTTGCCTTGCCTTCACAGGCTACGAACAGTATGACCGACATAATAATTAAAAATGTTAATAATATTCTTTTCATACCGCTTGCCTCGCATTATTCTATGCCTATAATTGGTAGAATATACCAAATATGGTTATATGGCAAAATTTTACTATATATTTACAGTTGAATATTTAGTTTTGTTATTGACTTTAATTCAAAGTATGTTATTATAGAAGCATAACAAACAGCTCATAATTTTCCCCCTTATCATAAAGCAAAGGAGTGTCTATTTTTCAGACACTCCTTTGCTTTTGTGTTCATATTGGGGATAATATGCCTCAGCTACGTGATAATCTAATTATAATGTCATTCCGACTTTTCATATGTCATTCAAACTTTTCATATGCCATTCCGCCTGTAATGGAGAAATCTCATCCTTGTTCATATTCGGATGAGATCCCTCGGCTACGCTCGGGATGACATTGAAATTATAGTTTATCGTTATCATTAATTGTCATTCCGACTGAAATGGAGGAAGCTCAATCCATAATTTTTCGTTGAGAGTTTTTTGTTTTTCGTTTATCGTTTATAGTTGAACGTTTTTCGTTTATCATTAATTGTCATTTCGACTGCAATAGAGAAATCTCATCCTTGTTCTTATTCGGATGAGATCCCTCGGCTACGCTCGGGATGACATTGAAATTATCGTTTATCGTTTATCATTAATTGTGATTTCGACTGTAACGGAGAAATCTCATCCATAGTTTTTAGTTTTTAGTTTATCGTTTTTAATTATATATGGCTTGCTGCGATTGCGCCGTCGGCGCAGGCGGTAATGACTTGGCGGAGAGTCTTTTTGCGAATATCTCCCGCGGCAAACACGCCGGGTATGTTGGTACGCATTTCTTCGTCTGTGACGATATAGCCGTCCTCAAGCGTTATTTCGCCCTCCACTAGATTCGTTTGCGGTTCGAGTCCTACCGCAACGAAAAGTCCCTTTACGTCAATTTTTGAGGGTTCTGCCGCGGTCTTGCTTTTTATTATGACGGCTTCCAGCGGCGAACCTTCAAGGCTAATTACTTGCGAGTCAAGCACCTCGACGATATTTTGCGTAGATCTTATTTGAGCAACGAGGCTGACGGAACCTCTGTACTCGCCCCTTCTGTGAATCAAATACACCTTCGATGCGACGTCCTTCAAATAAAGCGCATCGATTAGGGCGGTGTCACCTCCTCCGACCACGGCGACCTCTTTGCCTTTATAAAAACCGCCGTCGCAAGTAGCGCAGTACGATACTCCGCGACCCGAAAGCTCGCGTTCCCTGTCAACTCCCAGCATCTTTGCCTTTGCGCCCATGGCAAGTATGATTTTCTTGCAAATGAAAGTGCCGGAATATTCTGTACGGATGGATTTTTCTTCGCCCGTAAGCGACAACTCAACTATATTATCATACATAAATTCCGCGCCAAAACTCTCGGCTTGACGGCGCATGCTGTCTGTCAGGTCAAAGCCCGAAGACGTCGTTATGCCGGGATAATTTTCTATGTTATGCGTAAGCGACGCTTGTCCGCCTATGGCATAATTCTCTACAAGCAGAGTCTTCTTGCCGGCTCTGGCGGCGTAGAGCGCCGCTGTAAGTCCTGCGGGACCTCCGCCGATAATTATTACGTCATAAATCATTTTTCACCTCGTTTTTCATATGTTTTTTATGCCATGGCAAGGGGGCGATAAATGAGAGTATCTCCCGCTTTGTTATAAAGAATACCGCTCAAGCTGCTGAAATATTCGTTTGCGGCATCAACTGTTATGTAATTCATTGCCGTGCAGCCGTCAAACGCCGTGATGTCGATATAGCGCATACTCGACGGTACGTTGACACGAATTAGTCTGGACTGATTCGCAAAGGCGCCTGCATAAAGCTGCGTGGTGCCGTCTATGAAGGATATGTTTGCGCCGATGTCCATAACTCCTTTGAATACGTACGCCACGCGCCCGATATAAACCAATGTGTTATTGGGTCTTGAGGCTATATGCGTAGCAAGCCACGGCAGCGGCAACAAAGCGTCTTTCTCAATATAAACTATATCTGCGCCCGTAAGCGACGTAACCGCAGTGCAACCGATAAACGCCGTAGCCGGTATAGAGGTCTCACCAAGCAGAGAAACGGTATTCAGCTTCGACATATTAGACAACATATAAGCGCTCAACGCGCCTCCGCCGTATACCGTGATTTGTGTCAATGCGCTGGGAATATAATACGTCATATCCACCTCGCCGATACGCTGAACTGCGGCGTAGCTTCCGACATACATCTGCTGTCCGAAATATTCGCCTACGACCTTGCCCATTCTTATGCCCAACGATGCAAGCGCGTAGCATCCGCTGAAAGCGCCCGCGCCGATGCTGATAACCGAAGGTGTATTGAACGAAACAAGCGCATAACAGTTCTGGAAGGCGCCCCGTCCCACCGTTTGGATATTGTTTGTGGGAATAATAAAGTTCACTTTCTTGTTGTCATAGAAGGCGAAGTCTCCGACCTCTGTCAGCGTCGCCGGCAAAGCCAACTCGTTGAGCAACTGCAAACCGTAGAAAGCGTAGTTGCCAACACGCGTTATATAAGTAGGCAAGGTCAGCGTGCTGACAGCAGAGAAGCCTTCCAGCAGAGAATCGGCAATAACCGCCGTATCCCTTATGGTCAGCATAGTCAGCGCCTCGGGCAAATAATAATACTTGTTGCCCTGTCTTACTTGATAACTGCCGTCATAATACACTGTGCCGAAGAGGTTATGCAAGGGCAAAATGCCTTTGAGCGTCAAGGAGTTTAGTGCGGAGCAGCCGCTGAGAGCGCCCGCGCCGAGCGTTGCGCCCGAGGGCAGCGTCACAGAGCTTATGCCCGAACACATAGCCAATGCGAAATCGTCAATAAGCGTGATGCCTGCGTGCAAGAATATTTCCGTAAGTCCAGAACAACCGTAAAGGGCGTAGGACGAAAGCCTCGTCACACTCGTGGGGATACTTATCGACGTAAGAGAGG
>JAQVME010000126.1 GCA_028703745.1 Clostridia bacterium | reverse complement strand
CCCAAAGCTACAAAATTACTTTGAACGGCGCGTTCAATGCCGAAGGCAAATCGGTTGACGGTTATGTGCTGGCGAGTATTTCGCACGATATTGCTTACGCGGAGTATTATGAAAAAGACAGCGAGGGCGCTTACAGCTTTTCGGTGGGCTTTACTAAAGGCAGTACCTCGAACGGCAGAACGGCGTATTCATCTGTTTTTGGCTCTACTTTTTATATTGACGAGACCTCTGCTTTGGAAGATGTAATACTGGTTAAGGCGCATTTCCAACAAACGTATCAATTGCCCCTTACGCTGAAAAAAATAGTACTGAAAGAAGGCGTTTTCCCGGACAGAGCCGTTGAGGCATTTGCTTTTATGAATTTGCACTCCGTACAGGAGGTCGTTCTTCCCGCAGGTCTAATCACCATCGGAGAAGGCGCTTTTATGAACTGTACGGCTTTGGGCCGCAGACAAGAGGGCGACACTTTTGTGCCGTTGCCTCTGAACTTGCCGACCTCGCTGGTAGCCATAGGTCAAAATGCGTTCAAGGGCGATACCGGTTTGCTTGAGGTTACATATTCACCGGCAACGCAACTTGCCGTAATAGCCAATGGCGCCTTTGAAGGTAGCGGATTGAGAGCCTTTTTTGTACCTGCTACAGTCGGCTATATTGGCGTATCGGCTTTTGCCAATACGGATTATCTTGCCATTCTACAATTCGAAAACAGCGTTGTCGACGTTGGCACAACGGGAGAGGTCCTTAACGCCCTTCGTATAGACGAATTTGCGTTTTCGGGCTGTCCGGAGCTGCTGAACGTAAATATCCCCGACAGGACGACATCAATAGGCGCGAAAGCGTTCTTTGGCAACGCCACGCTTAGCTCTGTTATTTTCAGCGCGCAAAGCCGGCTTTCGGTTTTGGGACTCAGCGCGTTTGCAAACAACAGAATGCTGACGGCTATATCTCTGCCGCAGGAGCTGGATTTGGATGAGCTTGAAGGCATATTTGACGGAGACGGCGCATTGCGCGAAATTGAACTTTATAATACCAATTCAACGGACTATTATACTGCTACGTTGGGTATGCTTTTCGGCGCGGAAAGCTTCCCCGGCAGTTATTCCGCAATACAGAACGGCGCGGTATATTATATTCCGCTATCTTTGACCACAATAAAATTCTTTGGCGGAAGGATCCCCGATTATATGTTCCAGAACGCCGCCGCCATAAAGATTGTCGAACTCGAGAACATAACAGAAATAGGCGTTTCGGCGTTTCAAAATTGTACCGGCATAGAAAAGATTGATTTGCCTTATACTGTGACCTCGATTGAGGATTGGGCATTCCGCGGCTGCTTAGCGCTAGCTGCCATAAATTTGACACAAAGCAGTCTACTGGCAGAAGTGGGCGAGGGCGCGTTCTATGAGTCTGCGTTGGGAAGTTTTTATTTCCCTGCCGGAGTGACAGAAATAAAGCCCTACACCTTCTACAACTGCGCGGCGTTGCAACATGTCGGCATAGATACCGTTACTTCTGTAGGCGGATACGCTTTCTACGGTTGCGGCGTGTTGACAATGCTCAACCTTTCCGAGCAGCTGGAATACATAGGGGATTATGCCTTTTATGATTGCCGCAATGCGGAAATACCCTTTGCAAAGTTCGACCGGCTGCTTTCCGTCGGCAATTTTGCTTTTTATAACTGCACGGGACTAACAGTACTGAACGCCGAAAACCTGGAAGAGACGGGAATTAAGGCGTACAGCGGCGCGTACAACCTGCAAGAAATAACGCTTCCCGGCAATACCGCGCTAGGCTCGGTATTCGGCAGCGCATATTATGAGAACAGCTACGAAATAAGCCAAAACGGCATATATTACTTGCCCGAAAGCCTTATCAGGGTGCGTATCAGCTCGAAAGCCGTCGCCGTTCCGTCGCTTGCCTTCAAAGATGCAGACGGGCTTGTGGATATTATTTTCCACGCAGAGGTGCCGCCGATACTGGGCATCGGCGTTTTTGAAAATACCCGCGCGGAACTAAAACTATTTGTGCCCGTATCCGTAAAGCAAAGTTACCTTGACAGCTATGCGGCTTATTCCGAACGCATATACTCGCATCCTACGGATTATTCTCAGTTTGAGTTTGTTCTTTTGGGAGACAGCTACGCCGTCAAGGCGGCTGAGGGCGCGGTATACGACGGTGTGCTTTATATTCCGGCTGTATATGAAGGTATGCCCGTTTCAAGCATAGCTACCGGCGCGTTCGCGTCCGACGTAAATATTATGGAAGTCATAATCCCCGCCGGCATAACGTCGATAGGCGATGCCGCATTCGAGAACTGCGCCAATTTGACGAAGGTGCTTTTTGAAGGAGGAAGTCGCTTGGAGACCGTAGGAAAGGACTCCTTTTTCGGCTGCTCGACCCTTACGCAAATATTCCTTCCAAAAACTGTCCGCCAAATCGGCGATTATGCCTTCGCCGGACTTCGCGCATACGACGATGTCAGCGGAGGATATATATATTCCAGCTCTCTTTCAGAGGTAGTGTTTGAGAAGGACAGCGCGCTTGAGAGCATAGGAAAATACGCCTTTTATTTGACAAAAAATCTAGAAAGCATAGCGTTGCCGTCTTCGGTATCGGCTATTGGCGTCGCGGCTTTCAGCGGCAGCGGAATCAAAGCTATTGATTTCGGAGACAATTTGCTTTTGACGAGCATTGCCGCCGAGACCTTCAACGATTGCGCCGGGCTTTTGAGCATAGAGCTTCCTCCGACGATAGAGTACATTGGCAAAAACGCCTTCAAAAACTGCGTTTCACTAGTGCAAGCAGAGCTGGGAATTCGGCTTGAAGAAATAGCCGAACGCGCATTCTACGCTTGTTACGCGCTTGCGGAGATATCATTCCCCGTCACTCTGGTTCGTATAGGGAACGAGAGTTTCAGGTTCTGCTCGACTATAGAAAGCGTCACGCTGCCGCAGAACGTCAACTACTTGGGTGATTATTCTTTCTGTAGCGCGACCTCGCTCTACGAAGTTATCTGGTACGAGGAGGGCGTGGGCAATATCGGCGAACACGCTTTTATGGACACTCCATGGCTTGCTCAAAAACAAGCCCAACAGGACGACGGCGTAATTTATATTAACAACATTGCATATGCCTACAAAGGTGAAATGCCCGCGGGCACTACGCTGACACTGCGTGAAGGCACGGTGGGTATATCTCCGCGCGCCTTCGAAAACGGGCATAACCTGATCGGTGTGACCATTCCCGCCACGGTGCTGACGATTGGCGACAGCGCATTCCGGAATTGCCCTCTGGAAAATGTGATTTTTGAAGAAGGCTCGTCGCTTCAGAGCATAGGTAACCGGGCATTTGAAGGCACGGCGTTTACTAGTCTTACGTTGCCCGACAGCTTAAAAAATATTGGCAATTACGCCTTTTACGGCAATACGGCGCTTGAGGACTTGAATTTGCCTTCGGCTTTAGAAACGATAGGTCAAAGCGCCTTTATGGATCTCACGGGGCTTGTGGTTGAACTTACTTTGCCGGACAGCGTGGTCAGCGTGGGCAATGCCGCTTTCAAAAACAGCGGTGTCAGCCTCATCATAACGGCAGACAGCGCGCTCAATTATATCGGTAGCCGCGCTTTTGAGGCAACACCAAACCTGACTGCAATCATTCCGACAAGCATCACCGCAATCAACGATGCCTTTTACGGCACGAATATGCAGCAGGTTTTCATCCCGTCATGGGTAACGGAAATTTCCGACTTTGCGTTTATGACAAGCGCTATCGGCGAAATTCGTATCGCGTCCTCAAACAGCCTTATCAAGATCGGGACATCGGCATTTGAAGGCTTGATAAGCACTGTATTCTATCTTTACGGCTTGACGAACCTGAAGACTATCGGAGAGAGAGCTTTTTACGGTTGCGCCTTACTTGAGAGATTGGTAGCCGACAGCGTTTCATCTATCGGTATTTCAGCTTTTGAGGGCTGCTCCTCGCTTGCAGAATTGACGACAATCGGCAAAGCCGTGGCGCCGTTGTTTGGCGTTGGCATGCCCGAAAGCCTCGCAAGAATAAATATCGCCGCAGGCGTTGTTTCCATAAGCGAGAGCGCTTTTGAAGGCGCCGATTACATCGTTTCGGTGTATCTGCCTGCCACGCTTAAGACTATATCCAGATACGCGTTCAAGGACGCGGCCTCGCTTGAACTTATCAATCTGGAGATTCAAGAGACTTTGATAAAGGTCGGCAGGGAGGCGTTCTCGGGTACGAAATGGCTCGCCGACAAGCCCTCGGGAATGGTATATATAGGCAAAATAGCCTATCTTTACAAAGGGCAGGGCGCGAGCGCATCGCTGCTTTCGGGTACAACGGCGCTAGCCGAATACGCCTTCTCGGGCAATACTTCTTTAACTAGTATTACTTTACCTTCGAGCGTGTCGGTTATCGGCGAAATGGCGTTCGAGGGCTGCTCTGCGCTTACAACATTTACGCTGGCAAGCGGCAGCGTCCTAAAGACCATAGGCATGAGGGCGTTCTATAACTGCTCGGCTCTTACGGCTTTTGCCATACCTCTCGGAATAGTTAGTATTGCAGAGGAAGCTTTTGCCGGTTGCTCGTCGCTTGCCTCTTTGAGCTACAACGGAAGTGTAAATCTGGGGTATCTTTTCGGGCGCACGTCTTTTGACGGCAGCTACGCCGCCGAACAAAACGGAGTGGATTATTATATTCCGTCATCGCTCAAGAACCTCCGCTTCATTGATAATTCCACAACAATAGCCGACTACTGCTTGCAGAACGTATCGGGTCTTGCAACGGTAATCGCTGCCATTTCCATAAAAGAAATCGGCTCTTACGCCTTTGACGGTTGCGACGGTCTTACACAGCTCACAATAATAAGAGGCAGTTTGCTGGAAGAGATCGGCGATTTCGCCTTCAGAAATTGTTCGGGACTAACTACGCTCTATTTGCCCTCCACCGTAATTAGCGTAGGTACGGGCATCTTGAACGGGCTATCGGCGTTGACCGAACTTACGGTAAGCGGCGCGTACAGACTGGCGGAGCTAATGGGCATGGATAGCTACGTAGACAGCTACGCCGTAACATACGCTGA
>JAQVME010000125.1 GCA_028703745.1 Clostridia bacterium | reverse complement strand
TAACAATATGTCAAGAGTATGCAGTGTTTGCGGAAAGGGCGCAATGAGCGGCAATAAAGTAAGCCATAGCAATAGAAAATCCAGAAGAACCTGGGGCGCCAACGTCCACAAAACGGATATAGTCAACGAGAAAGGCACGGTCACAAGCGCTTATGTTTGCACCCGTTGCTTAAGAACGCAAAAAAAGGTCGCCAAGGCATAGATTTTTTTGTTAACATTCAGAAACAGCTTATTAAAAAAACCGTACAAACAAGTACGGTTTTTTGTGTTGTTGTTTGATTTTCCGTGCGGGAAATCAAATCATAGTAAAAAGTATTTAAGACTTCTTCGCTTCGCTCGAAATTACAACATAATATGTCATCCCGAGGCACCTGAGGGTTCTCGTTTCCTACGCTTTCTTCGCGCGATAATCCTCTATCGCCGCGGCTATTGCTTCCTCGGCAAGCACCGAGCAATGAATTTTTTGCGGGGGCAGTCCCTCCAGCTTTTCTACGACGTCGGCGTTCTTAATTTTCAGCGCGTCGTCGAGCGACAGTCCTTTTATCATCTCCGTTGCCGTCGATGACGATGCGATAGCTGCAGCGCAGCCGAAGGTCTTAAACTTCGCGTCGATGATAATGTCATTTTCTATTTTTAGGTACACCTTCATAATGTCGCCGCAGCCGGCGTTGCCTACCGTACCCACGCCGTCGGCATCGCTTATTTCTCCTACGTTTCTCGGATTTGCAAACGTTTCGAGTACTTTGTTGCTATACATATTTTCCTTCTCCTTTTTCGACATTGAACAGCGGTGACCAGCTTCTCAGCGTTTCTACCGTCTCTTTCAAGGTCTGTACCGTATAATCTATTTCTTCCTTAGTGGTATGCTGTCCCAGGCTGAATCGGATTGAGCTGTGCGCCTGTTCTATCGGACAGCCTATTGCCAAAACTACGTGTGAAGGCTCCAGCGAGCCTGATGAGCATGCCGAGCCGCTGCTTACGGCTATACCCTTCAAATCCAACTGCATGAGTATGGATTCGCCTTCGATAAAATCAAAGCTGAAGTTTGCGTTGCTGACAAGTCTTTTTTCTCTGCCGCCGTTCAAATGGCAGAACTCTATCTCGTTCTCCACCCTTTCGATAAAATAATCGCGCAGAGCTTTTATACGCTTGTTGGTTTGCGCCATATTCTCTACGGTGAGTTCAAGAGCTTTTGCTAAACCTACGATGCCGGGGGTATTCGTCGTACCCGCCCTCGCGCTCTTCTCCTGGTGTCCGCCCGTGATGAGCTTGGATATTCTGACGCCGTTTCTTATATACAAAATACCTATGCCCTTGGGACCGTGGAACTTGTGCGCCGACAGCGACAGCATATCGACATTCAGTTCATTGACGTCCAGTTTTATGCTTGACACCGCCTGCACGGCGTCCGTATGGAACAATATGCCTTCGTCGCGCGCAAAAGAGCCTATGTCTGCAATGGGCTGAATAGAACCTATTTCGTTGTTGGCGAACATAACCGATATCAATATGGTATCGTCACGGACAGCCTTCTTGACGTCCTCAACCGATAACAATCCGTCCTTGTCCACCTCGAGATATGTAACCTCAAAGCCCTGCTTCTCCAGCTCCCTGCACGTCTCAAGCATCGCCGGATGCTCAATCGCCGTCGTGACGATATGCTTGCCCTTGCGCTGAAAAGCGTTTGCCGCGCCTTTCACCGCCCAGTTGTCGCTCTCGGTGCCGCCGGAGGTGAAATATATTTCGCCCGTCTTGGCTCCCAATAAACGCGCTACCGAGGCTCTGGCTTCGTCGACGGCTTTTATGGCCTGTCTGCCAAAAAAATGCAATGACGACGCGTTGCCATAAATATCCGTCAAATACGGCATCATAGCTTCCAGTACGCGTTCGTCAAGCCTGGTCGTTGCGGCGTTATCTAAATAAATGCCATTCTTCACAAATCAAATTTTCCTTTATATAAGGGGAATTTCTCCGTTAGTTCTTTTATTTGGGCTTTTACGTTGTCCTGCACGGCTTCCTTGTATTTTATGGTGTCGGCAATGCACTTTGCGATAATCACCATTTCGGGTTCCTTCATGCCTCTCGTTGTCACGCCCGGAGTGCCTATTCTCAGCCCGTTGGGGTTGAACGGTCCGGCGTTGTCAAAGGGTATGGAGTTCTTGTTGGTGGTGATATTTACTTCGTCGAGCAGATGCTCGAGTTCTTTTCCGGCGCAGCCCGTACCTCTGAGATCAATCAGCATCAAATGGTTGTCGGTGCCGTTCGAGAACAGTTTGATGCCTTCATTAATAAGCGTTTGCGCCATAGCCTTGGCGTTTTTGACTATTTGGCGCTGGTATTCCTTGAACTCCTCGCTCAACGCCTCTTTGAAAGCCACTCCTTTTGCGGCAATAATATGCATAAGGGGTCCGCCCTGCGTACCCGGAAAAACCGCCTTGTCAATGGCCTTGGCAAACTCTTCCTTGCATATAATCAAACCGCCCCTAGGACCTCTCAAGGTCTTGTGGGTAGTGGTGGTGACCACGTGCGCGTAAGGTACGGGATTCTGGTGCAACCCCGCCGCTACAAGTCCGGCGATATGCGCCATGTCTACCATAAGATAAGCGCCTGCTTCGTCGGCTATTTCTCTGAACTTCTTGAAGTCTATATATCTGGGGTATGCGCTGGCTCCTGCTACAATCAGCTTGGGTTTGCACTCCAGCGCTATTCTTCTGACTTCCTCGTAGTCTATGAAGCCGTTTTGGCTTACGCCGTAAAAAACCGAATTGAAATACGTACCACTCATGCTGACTTTGCTGCCGTGAGTCAAATGTCCGCCATGATTCAAATCCATGCCCAAAATGGTGTCACCGGGCTTCAGCAAGGCGTAATAAACCTGAATGTTTGCGCTGCTGCCGCAATGTGGCTGAACGTTGACGTGGTCACCGCCAAAAAGCTGCTTTGCTCTCTCAATAGCCAGATTTTCGGCAAGGTCAACGAATTGACAGCCGCCGTAATACCGCTTGCCGGGATAACCCTCGGCGTATTTGTTTGTTAAGTGTGAACCTGCTACGGTAAGCACCTCCGGCGAAACGAAATTCTCGCTGGCAATAAGCTCTATATTGTTTTCTTGCCTGTTAAGCTCTTTCAGAAGCGCGTCATACATCTCCGGGTCTTTTTGTTTTATGGGTTTGAAATCAATCATCTTTACCTCTCAAATAGTAATATACTTTAATTATAGCCATAGGAAAAAATTTATCAACGAAATGAATATGCTTTTCTAAAAAAAGCATACCCGTTTTTCCTTTTGCGCTCTAAGATACAGGTTCCTTACGTGCAACTGGCGTTTTCTTTATAGATATTTTTTCACCATTGCTACGATGGCGTTCTGCTGTCTGAACCCCGACACTCTTTCCTTCAACTGTCCGTCCTTGAAAATAATTAGTGTGGGAATGGACATTATTGAAAATTTCATAGCCAGCGAACCCTGCTCGTCGACATTGACTTTGCCAATCTGCGCCTTGCCCTTGAGTTCGTTTGCCGCTGAATCCAGCACGGGAGCCAGCATCTTGCACGGACCGCACCACTCAGCCCAGAAGTCGACGAGCGTAACGCCCTTCGATATAGTTTCGTCAAAATTTTCCGCGGTTATTTTCATTACGTTTTCCGACATTTTTCATTCCTCCTGTTTGATAATTTCCACCATTTTTGGTGTGTAGTCTTTGTTTTTTTTCAACCATTTATCTATAAACGCTATTATTATATAACTAATTACAAGCACGCCCATAGCTATTCCGAAGCTTGCAAGTTCGCCCAGCCCTCTCGTCGCAAAAAGCGCCGCCGCCACCAACAGCACGGGCACCATATATACTATAAATGACGCCGCAAGCACTACTTGAGTGCCCATACTGACACTGACCGTGTCGCCGACCTTTGCGTCCAGCGTGTTTTTTATGGCTATGCGCACGAACATTTCGTTCTTGGGCTTTAGGCACATATGACAATGTTCACAAGCGGTTTTTCTCGGGAATTGTACCGTCGCTCTGTTCCTCGAGTCTATTTTGCTAACCGTTCCCGTTTCTGTCATACTACTTATTCGCCAGTAAACGCTCGGCAAGTTCGGAAAGAGAGACCTCGGAGCTGTTGTCCTTGTCCGTCATATCCTTGAGCATTGCTTTGCCCTCTTTTATTTCGTTGTCGCCCAGCACCAGCACGTATTTGTAGCCTATCTTGTCAGCGTATTTCATTTGCGCCTTTAAGCTTCTGTCCATATAGTCCGTCTCCGCGCTAATGCCGCTCTCACGCAGCTTATGTACGAGGCGAAACGCCTCGGAATACTGCTCTTCGCCCAACGGGGCGATATATATTAGAGGGATATCGTCCTTTCCCAGCGGCAGTCCGCAACCTTCCGTAACCATAATCAGTCTTTCGAGTCCCAAACCGAAGCCGATAGCCGGCGTACTCTTGCCGCCTACCTCTTCTACAAGGTTGTTGTACCTTCCTCCGCCGCAAACCGTGCCCTGCGCGCCGATATTGTCGGAAATAAACTCAAACACCGTTCCGGTGTAATAGTCCAGTCCGCGCACGATATACGGATTTACGCTATAGGCTATCCCCAAAAAATTCAATAATTCTTTGAGTTGCTCATGGTGCTTTGAACACTCCGGGCACAAATAATCCAGTACTACGGGCGCCTTTTTGTTAAGCTCGGCGCATTGCCGTTCTTTGCAGTCCAGCACGCGGAGAGGGTTTCTGTCCATTCTTTCGTTGCAAGTAGGACAATACTCGTTCTTGTGTCCGTGCAAATAATCTTTCAGTACGTTGTTGTATTCCGCTCTGCATTTCGGACAGCCTATGCTGTTTATGTTCAGCCGAAGGTTGCCTATGCCCAGCCGGTCAAACAGCGTCTTTGCGACGGTGATAACCTCGGCGTCTGCCAGCGGCGAATTGCTGCCATAATATTCCACGCCGAACTGGTGGTGCTCGCGCAGCCTGCCCGATTGCGGGCGCTCATAGCGGAATACCGGAGTAAGATAATACATCTTGATAGGTTGCGGGAGATTGCTCAGGCCGTTTTCGATATAGCTTCTCGCCACACCCGCCGTGCCCTCGGGCTTGAGCGTAACGCTTCTG
>JAQVME010000124.1 GCA_028703745.1 Clostridia bacterium | reverse complement strand
GCGCCATCGGTCTCTGTAAGGGTTTTGTATACCCCTTCAAGAGGCAACTGCTTGAGCGCAGGCACGGTTATATTGGCGGTGGGTATGCCGATACTTGTGCCCACGCCGCGGCCTTTCTGAACGGTTCCCGATACAAAATAGCTGTCTCCGAGCAGAATATTGGCGCTTTCAATATCGCCTTTTTCTAATAAAGACTTAATCTTTGTCGTAGAAATCTTTTCTTTGAGATACTTTTGAAGGTCGATTTCATAGACATATATGCCTTTTTGCGCCATATACGCCTTCAGATCGCCCATTTTGCCTTGTCCGAGATATCCGAAGGTATAATCGGAGCCGGCTACAATAGCTACAGGGTTCAAGGTCATAACGAAAGACAAAAAAGCTTCGGGGCTTTGAGCCAAAAACTCTTTCGTGGGTTCAAGCACTGTTACTTCGCCATAACCGAGTTGGCGGAAAAGAGGCAGTCTTTCGTCAAGAAGGTATACCTCTTTGTCCCTGCGTCCGAGGTTGGCAAAAAACCTGTCGTCGAAAGTTAATACGCGAAGCTCTGCTTCAAGCGCCTCGGCATATTGGCGCGCTTTGTTCAATAAATATCTGTGACCGGCATGCACGCTGTCAAAAAGACCCAATGCAAGCACGCTTTTGCTTGTCAAAGCAGCCATGTTTTTACCAGTAGCCTCCCTTGGTTATCTATTGCAATGCCGGCAAGCTCTCCGTCTGAATACAGAGCAAAATAGCCTTCGGGCAAGTGTTCTTTAAGTAGTATTTGACCGTTAAGCAGCCTAGTTTTTTCTTCTTCAATTATATTATAACGTGGCATATTTTTCAAAACGCAATCAATGGGCATAATAAAACTTGATATATCTGCCGCAGCTTCCAGTTCGTCAAGCGAGACGGAATGCGAAATATCAAAGTCCCCGCTACGCTCTCTCATAAGGTATTGCATAATGCCTACAGTGCCCAGCGCCTTCGCCATATCGCGCGCCAAAGCTCTGATGTATGTACCGCCGCTGCAAGTAATTCGTAGAGCAAAGACGTTCTGCTCCGTCATTTCTAATAAATCTATACCATAAACAGTTACCTTTTTTGTTTTAAGGCTAAATTCTATTCCCTTTCTCGCCAACACATAAGCCTTTTTTCCGTTGATGCTTTTTGCGCTGTAGTCGGGAGGCATTTGCTCCTGTTCTCCCGTAAGAGACGGAATTGCGGCAAGGATATCTTCTGTATCAATAATCTTTGTATCGGTGCAAAGCACTCTGCCGGACGCGTCAAGCGTATCGGTCTCTATGCCGAAGCGGAATAATGCGTAATATACTTTTTGTTTGTCTAGAAAGTAGTCAAAAAGTCTGGCGGCTCTGCCGAGCGCTACGGGTAGTACTCCCTCAGCGTCAGGGTCAAGAGTACCGAAATGCCCGACCTTAGTAGCAATATTGTTCTTATTTAGTATGAATTTTAGAATACTCAGGGCTTTGTTCGAGGAAATATGGGCGGATTTTCGGAGATTTATGAATCCGTTAAGCATATTTTAACATCTCCGTTGCCGCCGACAATATTTTGTTGCATACGTCTTCAAAATAGCCGTATACCCTGCACCCTGCGGCGTTGGCGTGCCCGCCGCCGCCGAATACCTTGGCTATAGCGGCTGCGTTTACGTTTTGTTTTGTGCGGATACTGACCTTGTATGCCTTGTCTTTTATTTCTGCAAGCGATATGGCTATCTCTACGGTGTCAATGTCAAGAATGTTATTTATTATTCCCTCGGTATCGGCTTCCGTAGTGGAGGTGGCTTCAAAATCCTCATCAATATAGCTGACAAACGCAATTTTGAAATCCTCAAAAAATTTCGTTTTTGCTAGCACTCTGTTTTTGAGGTTGAAGATGCTGAACGGCGTATCCTTCATAACCTTGCGAGAGACAAAACCTGCATCAATACCGTAAGACAACAGCTCTGCCGCGACTTTATGCGTTTCTGGCGACGTGCTTGTATATGAAAAGCTGCCCGAATCGGTGACAAGTCCCGTATATAGTTGAAGAGCAACGTCTTTATCTATATATTTCGGGTCGCAAGCCTTCAATATCTTGAATACTATCTGTGTGGTGGACGCCGAATCGGCTTCGAGTATTGTTATCGGCGCAAATGCCTCATGAGATTGGTGATGGTCGACAACCATACGCGTCTTTGCTTTGAGAAAGAGCTTGAAATTCTCATCGCTGAGTCTGGAGGCGTCACCGCAATCCAGCGCTATTGCGCAATCATAACTACTCAGCGGAGTAAAGTTGTTGAATTCTTCCACGTTCGGCAAAAAACCAAGCTTCGGGGGTATAGGTTTGTCATTGGGCAAGAACAAATGCGCAGTTTTGCCCGCGCTTCGTAAGAAAGTAAACACCGCAAGCGATGAACCCAGCGCATCTCCGTCGGGATTTATGTGCGTGAAAATAGCAAAGCTATTGCTGCTTTTTATGCCGCTAACGAACTTGGTATACACGTTATTCCTCCGTATGTTTGATTTCCTTCAGAATAGTGTCTATTTTGAAGCTGTGTTGTATGCCCTCGTCAAGAACAAAATTCAATTCGGGGACTTCTCTAATCTTCAAACGTTTGAACAGCAAGCTTCTGAGATACGGCGCGGCGTTGTTGAGGCTTTTTAGAACATCTTCATGCTTATCCTTGCTGTATACGCTGATAAATACCCGCGCAAACTTCAGCTCCTTTGCCGTTTGAACCCTTGTTACGCTTATGACGCCGGTTATTCTCGGATCGTTGAGTTCATAAGCAATCAAAGAGTTCAGCTCTTTTTTTAGCTCCTGTTCAACTCTTTCAAGTCTAGGCATTATGTTCCTCCACTATATACGCTTCTATGATGTCACCTTCCTTAATATCGTTGTATCTTTCGAGACCGATACCGCATTCGAACCCTGCCGCAACTTCCTTTGCATCATCCTTGAAGCGCTTGAGTGAGGCTATCTCTGTATCAAAGACCTCTTTATCGTCTCGAATCAGCCTTGCTTTGGCATTTCGGGTTATTTTGCCATCCTTTACCATACAACCTGCGACAGTGCCCACACCGGAAACCTTGTAGACTATACGCACTTCTGCGCGACCGAGATAACTTTCCTTAAATACGGGCGCAAGCATACCTTTTATTTCTTTGGTTATATCGTCTATTACATCGTATATTATGCGATAAAGCCTGATATCTACTCCGTTTTTGTCGGCAAGAAGTCTGGCGTTGGCGTCCGGACGTATGTTGAAGCCTACAATTATTGAATCGGAGGTCTTTGCTAGCATAATGTCGGATTCGCTAATTGCGCCCACGCCGTCATGTATGACGGTCACCCGCACTTCGTCGTTTGAAAGTCTTAGCAGAGTTTGTTTCAAAGCCTCTATGGAGCCTTGAACGTCAGCCTTAATTATTAGGTTGCGATCTTTGAACCTTCCCTCGGCAAGCTTCTTCATAGCGTCTTCTATGGTCGCGGCGGCCTTGGGCTTGAGCTTATCTATCTTTTCTTTGATTTTTCTTTCTTCGGCAACTTCCTTGGAAAGCTTTTCGTCCTCAACGACTATTATTTGGTCGCCAGCGTTTGGCACGCTCTGCAAACCGAGTATTGACACCGCCATACTTGGCGTAGCCTTGGCAACCTTGCGCCCTTTGTCGTCGAACATTGCCCTAATCTTTCCGATTGAGGTGCCTGCAACAATAAAATCTGATACCTTTAGGCTTCCTGTTTGAACAAGTATTGTGGCAACGGGACCCTTGCCCTTATCCAGCTTGGATTCGATTATTGTACCCTTTGCCGTACGGTCGGGGTTGGCTTTGAGTTCGAGAACCTCTGCAACCGTAAGGATATTTTCCAGCAATTCCTTGATGCCTAAACCGGACTTTGCGCTGACTTTTATGGCAGGCACGTCGCCGCCCCAGTCTTCTACGAGCACGTTGTGGTCGGAAAGCTGTTGCAACACACGGTCAGGGTTGGCTTGGTTCTTGTCCATCTTGTTAATGGCAACGATTACGGCTACTCCTGCGGCTTTGGCGTGGTTTATGGCTTCTATTGTCTGCGGCATTACTCCGTCGTCTGCGGCAACCACAATAACGACAATATCCGTGACGTTAGCGCCACGGGCGCGCATTGCCGTAAAGGCCTCATGCCCGGGGGTGTCGATGAAAGTGATTTGCGAGCCGTTCAAGGTGATGGTGTAAGCGCCTATATGCTGTGTTATGCCGCCTGCCTCTCCCGAAGCGACATTTGCATGCCTGATATAATCGAGAACGGAGGTTTTGCCGTGGTCGACGTGTCCCATAATCGTGACTATAGGAGGTCTGGGAACGAGCTTCGAGGCATCATCCTCGCTCTCATCATCATAAAGTGATATTAATTTTTCTTCAGAGGTTAGCGAGACCTGCTTCTCAAGTGTTATATGGAATTCCGAAGAAATAAGCTCGGCGGTATCAAAATCAATTGTATCGTTTATATTCTTAAAGATACCAAGGTCAATAAGCTTTTTCATTATTTCGGCGCCGGTCTTGCCTATCTTTTCACTAAGTTGTTTTATGGTGATATTTTCAGTATTAATAACAGCGTGATCAATAACCGTGGTTATCGGAGTAAAGCTTCTTCTCCTGTCGCCTCCTGCCTTTCTTGTACGTATCTTGCGGATTTCGCCGCTGTCATCATACAGAACAGAGGAGCTACCCTGCTCGTAACCTTTCTTGATTTTTGCTTTTTTGCTCAAATTTCTATGGTCGTCCTTAACTTTTGCCTTTTCTTGAACGACCGGAGGCTTCTTTTTGAAGTCCTTTGTATCCGTAGCTGTCTTTTCTTCGGTTTTTTCTCCGGTCTTAACTACGGGTTTTTCTGCCGTACGCACAGGCTCCACGCGACGCACGGTCGCAGGCTCCGTTACTAGCGGAACTATATTTTCGGTAGATTGAGCCACTATGGCTTTTTCGTCCTCTGACCTTTCTTGAGCCGCTGTCTCGTTGTCTTGTCCGCCGGCTTCAACGCTGATTTGCTCTTGGGCATTCTGCGGCCTCGCCGCCATTTCTGCCTTGCGAAGCTTCTCTTCCTCAGCTCTCAAACACAACTCTCTTTTAATAGTAAGTTCAATCCTCTTTTTGTCAAGA
>JAQVME010000123.1 GCA_028703745.1 Clostridia bacterium | reverse complement strand
GCCGTTGGCGGTTGCCCCCTTGTATAGCGGTTTGCGTTCGGGGGTGTCGGCGGTTGCCGTTCCCCTTGTATAGCGGTTTGCGTTCGGGGGTGTCGGCGGTTGCCGTTCCCCTTGTATAGCGGTTTGCGTTCGGTTTGCGCCGTTGGGTTAGCCCTTGTAGTGTTGCTCTTCTTATATAGCGGTTTGTGTGGGGAACCGCACGAAATTAAGAAATCCAAAAAGACTCCCGCTGATGTGAATCCCAAAGTTTTGGATAAATAATGAAAGATTAGGGTTCGCTTTATAATTTCGACCAAGGTCAAGCAAAGCAAGACTTTGCGACTGATCGTAAAACCTTATTGCCCTATTCCTAAAGGAAGTTTTGATACTGCATTAATCGCCGATGCAAACGCCCAGTGAAGGTTGTACCCGCCGCACTCCCCGTCGACATTCAACGCTTCGCCCGCGGCGTACAAGCCCTTAACCAGCTTGGATTCGAGCGTTATCTTGTTGAAATCCTCGGTCAGTAGTCCGCCCGTGCAGACCTGCGCGTGCTTGATATCACCGACAGACAGCACCTTGATGCGGAAATCCTTTATGGTTCTTTCTTTGCTTCTGCCCGAATCCTTCGCCTGCTTCAAGACATTTGCGGCAAGCTCCCTGCGAAGTATGCCTTCAATAGGAAAATCGGCAATATGCTGTTCGGTTATGTCGTAAGCAAGGTCAAGCGACACCGTATAATCTCCCGGCGAACGTGATATATATGTTGACAACATAAAGACAGCAATACCGCTTATGCCGTTGTCCTTGAAAAGCACCTCACCGTCCTGTTGCGCCACTTCTCTGCCGCTTTCGAGCAGCCTTGCTCTTGCCTTGACTCTTATTCCCGACAATCCTTTCAGATATCTAATTTCCGTCACGAGAGGAACCAGCGCCGGCGCAAAAGGTTTTATTCTGTGTCCGAAAGGCAAAAGCAACGACAGACTGTCGCTTCCCGAGGTGGCATTCGAGCCGGTGCAAAAAAGCACGTTTTCCGAGTAATGCTCGTCATTTATAACGAATAAGCCGTCGACCTTTTCTATTTTTTTTACTCTGTAATTTGTAATAATCTTGTCGTAAGCATTCTTCAAAAGTATGTCGAGCACCGTCGAGCTGCTTTCGGTGTGGGGATACACTCTCTTATCCATAAGTTTGGTTTTTAAGCCCAGCCCCTCGAAATAATGAATAATATACTGCGGAGTATAGACGTTGAGAACGTATTCGACAAAATCGGTATTGTAAAATCTTTTGCCCCCTTCAATGTTGCATAGGTTACCCTTGCCGTTGCCGGTGGCAAGCAGCTTTTTGCCGGGTTTGGGCGCGGCCTCAAGCACGATATAATGCAGTCCTCTGCTTTCGGCTTCGTTGGCGGCCGCCAGTCCCGCGGCTCCAGCTCCAATAATTATTAAATCGTGTGTCATTTTTTTTCTCCGATAATATCCTTTATTACTTCCGAGGCAATAAGCAGTCCTGCGCTGCCCGGAACAAAAGAAATGCTTGCCGGTTCGCGGCTCTTCAGGGTAGGCTCCTCCCTCGAATACAGCACCTTGAGCTTCTGAACGCCCCGCTTTTTTAGCTCGGTTCTCATAACCCTAGCTAACGGACACACCGATGTTGAGTAGATATCGGCTATCTCAAAAGAAGCGGGGTTAAGCTTGTTTCCGGTACCCATACTGCTTATTACGGGAATATGAAGCGCCTGCGCCCGTTCGATAATAAGTAGTTTTGAAGCGACGGTGTCTATGGCGTCCACGACATAACCGTACGCCGACAAATCAATGCCGTCGGCAGTTTCACCGTTATAAAACATATCATATTTTATGACGTTTATTGTCGGATTAATGTCATACAGCCGTTCTGCCTCGACGTCGGTCTTTTTTTTGCCCAACGTAGAATGGAGGGCAATAAGCTGACGGTTTATGTTGGTGACATTGATGGTATCATTGTCGACAATGCCGAGCGTTGCTACACCAGCCCGCGCCAAAGCTTCGACGACGAAGGAGCCCACTCCTCCGAGTCCGAACACGATTATACTTGCCCGGGCGAGTTTTTCTACTGCCGAAGAGCCTATGAGTTTTTGCGTTCTTGTTTGTATGGTCTGCATAATCCGATTATAAGGTACCAGGTAATAATTGTCAATGGGCACGTTCATACAAAAGACCGCCGTGACGGCGGTCTTTGAAGTTTGTAAAAATGAGGTTTTGGGTAATTATAGCGTCTTTACTTTCTTCTTGAGTTCCTTGAGTTGCTTTGTCAATTCTCTAGGCAATCTGTCGCCGAACTTCTTATAGAATTCGGTGATATCTGCCACTTCGTTGAGCCAGGTGGCTTTGTCCACGTCGAGTATCTGCTCTAGCTTCTCCATGGGGAAATCCAAACCTTCGAGGTTGATGTCCTCAGGCTTAGGAAGAAAGCCGATAGGTGTCTCGACGGCATCCACAGTGCCTTCACAACGCGAAATAATCCAGTCGAGCACTCTCATATTATCGCCGAAGCCGGGCCAGATGAACTTGCCGTTTTCGTCGGTTCTGAACCAGTTTACGTTGAAAATCTTGGGCTGGTTCTTGACCTTCTTGCCTACGTCAAGCCAATGCTGGAAATAATCGCCCATATGATAACCGCAGAAAGGCAGCATCGCCATAGGGTCGTGTCTTACAACACCGACTGCGCCGCTTGCCGCCGCCGTGGTCTCGCTCGCCATAATGGAACCGACGAATACGCCGTGCTTCCAATCTCTCGCCTGATACACAAGCGGAGCCGCCTTGGCTCTTCTGCCGCCGAATACGATAGCCGATATGGGCACACCCTTCGGATTTTCGAACTCTTTGCTGAGGCAGGGACAGTTCTTTATGGGAGCCGTGAAACGGCTGTTGGGGTTGGCGCCGGGAATCTTCTTGCCGTTGTCGTCAAGCTTGCCTTCCGTCCATTTGTTGCCCTTCCAGTCCTCTGCGTTCGTGGGCGCGGGCTGGTCAAGTCCTTCCCACCATACCGTCTTGTCTGCTTTGTTGTAAGCAACGTTAGTGAATATGGTATTGCGCCTTGTCGAAGCCAGCGCGTTGGGATTGGTTTTGCGGTTAGTGCCGGGTGCCACGCCAAAGAAGCCGTTCTCGGGATTTATGGCATAAAGCTGTCCGCCTCTGCCCTTTCTTATCCAGGCTATATCGTCGCCTACTGTCCAAATCTTGTAGCCCTTCTCCGTATAATAATCGGGAGGAATAAGCATAGCGAGATTTGTTTTGCCGCAAGCAGACGGGAAGGCGCCGCAGATATATTTTACTTCGCCGTTGGGTTTTTCTACGCCGAGTATGAGCATATGCTCAGCCATCCAGCCTTCCTTCCAGCCTTGGAAAGAGGCAATACGCAACGCAAAGCACTTTTTGCCCAGCAGCACGTTGCCGCCGTAGCCGCTATTTATGGAATATATGGTGTTGTCTTCGGGGAAATGGCAGATATATCTGTTCTTTTCGTCGATGTTGACTTTTGCGTGGATGCACTTGACATAATTGTCGGTATCGCCTATCTTGTCGAGAACCTTAGGGGATACCCTCGTCATGATGAGCATATTGAGTACGACATATATGCTGTCGGTAAGTTCTATGCCGTATTTTGCGAATGGTGAGCCGATTTTGCCCATTGAGAACGGAATAACATACATCGTTCTGCCCTTCATGGAGCCCTTGGCAATGCCGTCAAGCTTGGCGTAGCATTCCTGCGGATCCATCCAGTTGTTGGTGGGTCCGGCATTCTCTTTGTCTTTCGAGCAAATATAAGTGGCGTGTTCAACCCTGGCTACGTCGTTTACGGCGGTTCTGTGGTATACGCAACCCGGAAGCAGCTTGTTGTTTAGCTTCTTCAGCTCTCCCGTCGCTATGCCCTCGCTTGTCAGCTCTTTTGATTGCTGCTTGCTGGCGTCTATCCAAACTACGTTGTCCGGCTGGAACAAGTCCTGATACTTTTTAACGAAATTTAGTATAAATTGGTTGTTGGTCATAAGTTTATCTCCTTTGCAAAAATTTCCCATTATAACTAATGAATTGAATTGATTATACCATAACGGAACAATTCATGCAATTATTTTCTATAGTATATGTCTCTTTTAATTATTTTCTCACATCTCTTTTTTGTCTTTTTTTCATTGACAAATATTTGCCGCGGCTCTATAATTAATAAAATATCTTGATGAGAAAAAAGGAGTAACAAATGGCAAAAATTTTGAAAGAAGGTCTAACATTTGATGACGTGCTACTTATACCGAACCATTCCACGGTAGTACCCAAAAACGTAAACCTTTCCACAAAACTGACCAAGGATATAACGCTGCAGATTCCCATCATCAGCGCCGCGATGGACACCGTGACCGAATGCAAGCTTGCCATAGCTATGGCGAGAGAAGGCGGTCTCGGCATTATTCACAAAAATCTTTCCATTGACGAGCAGGCTATTCATGTCGACAAAGTAAAAAGAAGCGAACACGGGGTCATTACGGATCCTTTCTTTTTATCTCCTGAACACCGTGTGACGGACGCGCTTGAGCTCATGCAAAAATACAAAATAAGCGGCGTACCCATAACTCAAGGTCCAAGGCTTGTCGGCATACTAACGAATAGGGATTTGCGCTTCGAAACGAATTTTGACCAGCCTATCGGCAATATCATGACGAAAGACAACCTTATTACTGCGCCCGAAGGCACCACGCTCGAGGAGGCGCAACGCATTCTCGGCAAGCACAGAATAGAGAAGCTGCCTATCGTTGACAAGCACTTCAACCTCAAAGGTCTTATCACCATAAAAGACATTGAGAAATCCATACAGTACCCCAGTTCCGCAAAGGACAAAAACGGCAGACTGCTTGTCGGCGCCGCCGTCGGCGTTGGTCTCAACGCTCTTGACAGAGTCAAGGCTCTGCGCGACGCAAAAGTCGATATCATCGCCGTAGATAACGCCCACGGGCATTCTCAGGGCGTGCTGGACACCGTACGGAAAATAAAGAATATGTATCCCGACTTACCCCTTATCGCCGGAAACGTAGCCACGGCTGCCGCCACCAGAGACCTAATAAAGGTCGGCGCAGACATCATCAAGGTGGGAATGGGCCCCGGCTCGATATGCACGACGCGCGTTATCGCGGGTCTAGGTGTGCCTC
>JAQVME010000122.1 GCA_028703745.1 Clostridia bacterium | reverse complement strand
CCCTTAATGCGGACAATTCCCTAAAGTATATCGGTGAGGGCGCGTTCAAAGACCTTCCCAAAGCAGTTTTTGAATTTGCCAGCCTTGCCAAGCTGGAGACCGTCCGTTCAATGGCATTCTTCAATGCTGTTAAGTTGACGACATTCAACGCTCCTGCGCTCAAAGAACTTGGAGCCGGTGTCTTCGAAAATTGTCAATTACTACAAACCCTTACCGCGCCGTCAAGTCTTTCAGCCGTAAAGCTGCTGTTCGGAGAGTCAAGCGGCGCCGCCGTTGACGGCTTCTACGAAGTAGACGGCTACCTTATCCCCGAGGCACTGACGACGCTGAAAGTTACGCTGAAACAGGACTTTGAAGTCATCCCTGCTGCGTTCGCTGAGGGGCTGGTGTCCATAACCGAACTCTATCTCCCCGAAGGTCTAATCCAAATAGGCGAAAGGGCGTTCTACAGAATATCAACGGTGTTGCTATCCTTGCCAGATTCGTTGGAGAGTATTGAAATGGAGACATTCGCCGCAAACGCAGCATTAATATCGATAAATATTGGCGCCAATAGCGCGCTTGAAGGTATCGGAGAACGCGCCTTTGCCGACTGTGTAAAATTGCAAAGTCTGACGGTACCCATGTACGTTTCCGATTTTTTACTTTCGACGGTTGCGGGTTGCAGCGCAATAACCGATATTCTAGTACACGAGGATAACGAAACATATTTTGACATTAACGGCGTTCTATACGCCGACAAAGCTCTTATATATTATCCGCTGGGACGCGAGGCAAACGATTTCATCGTTGACGCAAGCGCGCAAACGATAGGACATCTGGCATTTGCCGGCAGCAAAATAAAGAATCTTTATCTCCCTGCGGGCATCTTATCGGCAGAAGCGGATTCGTTTATTGACTGTAAGTTCGACAAGGTGTCTATGCCCGCCGTTAACAAATTGTCGAATGTCTTTGCTGACAGTTCGGTGATTTCGCTGTTGTCCGTCTACGGCGAAAATATCCCTGCGTTTTTTGCATATACCGAAAAAATAAGCAGTCTTGAGGTAGCAGAGGGAGTTGAAGAAATCAACATGGCGGCTTTTTCAGACTGTCTTTCTCTCGAAAGCGTCAGCCTTCCGTCGACCCTGAAAGTAATCGGCATAGGCGCCTTTTTACGCTGTGAAAAGCTTGCGGATATAAGTTTTGCGGACGAAAACTCTCTTGAGTTCATAAATTTCTCGGTTTTTGGTAATACACCTTGGCTTTCGGCTTTTCCCGACGGAGAGATGATATATATAGGAAAAATAGCTTATCTTTTCAAAGGCGTGGCTGCCGATAATACCACATTGACCTTGCGTGACGGCACGGTTTGTGTGGCGTCCTTCGCCTTAGCCGAACAGGCGGGCATCACAAGCGTCGTTTTCCCCGATACGTTGGAACAAATTTATTTCAACGCCTTTGAGAATACGGGCATCACTGCATTGAATTTCAATTCCAATTTACGACGTATAGGCGACGCTGCTTTCCAAGATTGCATAAATCTGGAAAGCGTGGCATTTGCCGGCAGCGCGGTTGAAGAAATAGGCGAGTACGCTTTCAATGATGCGTCCTCGCTTGCTTCGCTTGACGCTCTTCCTTCTGTATTGACAAGAATACACGATTACGCCTTCTCGGGCACGGCGATAAGCGGCGTTGCCATTCCCGCATCTGTAATAGAAATCGGGGCAGGTGCTTTTTCAAACTGTATTCTGCTTGAGGATATCAGCTTTGAGGCGCTTGACAACGTCACAAATTTCGGCGAGCAGGTCTTCCACAACACAAAGTGGTATAATGACAGCGCCGACGGCGCGCTTATGCTTGACGGCAAGAATATTTACGGCTACAAGGGCGCTATGCCCGAAAATTATGAATTGAGCATACAACCCAACGTAGAAAGGATATTGCCTTACGCTTTTTACGGACAACAAAATCTTGTGACGGTAAGACTCAGAAATTCGCTGAAAACCATCGGTGAATATGCGTTTGCTGAATGTACGTCACTCACCAACGTATATACCGTTACAGACAGTAGTCTTGTTAATTTGGGCGATTGGGCGTTTGACGGCTGTATTTCACTCCAAGAGTTCACGCTAACGCAGAATGTGGCGCACTTCAACCCGTCTGTATTCAACGACTGCGCTTCTCTAACCAGATTTATTGTCGACGAGGAAGATACGAGCGACAATTTCAGATTTATAGGCGACATACTATATAACGCCGACAAGACCCGTATTTTATACGTGCCTCACGGCATAAGCGGCGCGGTCACGATAGAAAGAACAGTAACCGAGATAGAAGAAGAGGCGTTCATTAGCAGAATCGGAATAACCTCCGTAGTCATTCATAACGCCATAACAAGCATAGGCGAGTACGCGTTCTCAGGCTGCCTCGCGTTATCGAATGTGACGTTCGGCGACAATCCCTTGCTTGCCGACATAGGCGCCAATGCTTTTGGTGAAACAGATATTTCTTCAATTACCTTGCCAAGAAGGCTGGCATATATCGGTGATGAAGCTTTTGATTACGAGAACGTAGAAATCACCTTTACAGGGGACACTCCTCCCGAAGTATCCGGCGAAGTGGTTGCCTCAGCCAGAGTGTACGTGCCACGCGAGGCATTGGCTGTATACCGTGAAAGGTTGCCGCTTTTCAATATATTTCCTTCAAGGATAAAGATTGACTTCATAAAAAACAACGCTGTTTACGCATCTTACGAGGTGCCTTTCGGCGGAAAGCTTTCGGCTATTCCTACACTGCCGACTGAAGAGGGTTATAGCGCGCAATGGAACGCCGCTTCGTTGGCTCTGGTTTGGGACACGGAAAACTCCGTATTCCTTGCCGTCAATGACGATGTGCCGATAGTCGCGGTCTATACGAAAAACACCTATACGGTAACGATGCATAGTCAAGATATAACGGTATTAAACTATGTTTATGATGCTGCCATAAGCGGTATTACTCCGCTTTCTGCCGACGGCAGGCAGTTCCTTTTCTGGACGGAGAACCTTGAAACACCGCAAAGCTTCTCGACGACGAGAATGCCGGCGCGTAATATTGAGCTTTACCCTGTATGGTTCGACTTTTCCTTTACGCTGGATGATTCAACCGATACTTGGGGCATAGCGGCGCCAATAACGACTTTAGGCATAGTTCCGGCAGATATACGTATCCCTGCGACATACCAAGGCAAGGCAGTCACCGCTATTCTCGAGAGCGCCTTCAGCGGCTTTGACGGACTGGCGCAAGTAACATTGCCCGACAGCGTTACGACGATTATGGCGGGAGCTTTTCAACTTTCCTCATTGAATCGAATAAGCATCTCTAACAACAGTCAGCTGTCAGAAATTGGAGATTCAGCCTTCTTTTCAACCGACATAATTACAATAAATCTCCCGAAGATATTATCCCATATAGGAGACTTTGCTTTTGCCTTCAGCTCAAAGCTTACGCATGTCGAAATAACCGTGACGGATTTTGAAAATATGGGCGTGAGTATTTTTGATTCTTGCAGTTCGCTTGGAGCTGTTGAGATTAGTGTCGCAGAAGGCGGTAACGCTCAATATTTGAGTGACCAAATGTTTGTCAACTGCATAAGCCTAGAAACAGTAGTTCTTCCCGAAGGGCTAAGAAATCTTGGCTACGAAACCTTCAAAAACTGCCACAGCCTGCAGAACTTCTCCTTGCCGGAGCTGGAAATAATCGGGGAGTCAGCCTTTGAAGCCTGCTATTCTTTGCAAACGATTGAGCTTCCCGAGGTTACACAGGTACACGCCGGCGCATTTGAAGATTGCACCTCACTAATAGTAGTAGAGTTTAGAGATAACGACACGTTATTAAACATCGCGCAAAACGCCTTTTCAGGTTGCTCCGAGCTGGCGTATTTCGTTGCTCCGGCATCGCTGAAAGTCATTGGGGAGGGCGCCTTCTATGATTGCAATAAACTCAAATATCTGGTTGTTGAAGAAAACGGTTCAATAGAAGACGGCAGCAGAGGACTGACTATTGCCGAGGGCGCTTTGCCTCTGACCACAGTTATATACGTTGCGACTGCTCTCGAGATGAACAGCACAAAATGGCCGCAACACACTGTCGCGCTATATAGGGGTATTTATGACGGCTTCGTCGCCGGTGTTGACGGCTCGCTGTTGCTTTATGTCGGCGGTGAAAGCGTAATTACAATGCCTGCGCTAATAGAGAGCGACCGTGTGGAAATAATCGGCGATGATTTGTTCTACGGCTCCGACTGCGTATCGGAAATTTACCTCGAGGACAGCTATTTAATAAGTCTGTTGGACAGCGCAGTGGCATTCCGTAATCTTAAAAATCTTGTATCTTTCAACTCGCCATATAGCATCGGAGGGGTGCTCTACAACCAAGACACCACATCTCTAATAGCATATCCGCAGAGTCGTCCGAACGAATTGTTTGCGGCGCCCGCAAGCGTAACACAAGTTTCCGACTACGCTTTCTATTCTGTCGCCCTGCTCGAAGCCGTAACTTTTAGCGCCTTGGCGCCTCCGCTGATAGGTGAGAATACCTTCGGCGCGCGCAATACCGATTTGAAAATATATGTGCCCGCAAGCGCGCTCGAGGCGTATAGGACAGCGCCGTATTGGTCGGCTCTCGCTTCAATAATATACGCGGATTATGTACGGCACGGTGACTTCCTTTTCGTTGACCATGCCGAAGGGCTGGAATTGTCGCAATATCTCGGCCATGCGCAAGACGTAGCTTTGCCCATTTCGTTGAACGGCAAAAACGTCGTTTCTATAGGCGCATACGCTTTTTATGGCAGCGGCATATACACTGTAGCAATACCCACAAGCATTTTCTACATTAAGGATTATGCGTTTTCAAATTGTGAGAATTTGACTGCCGTCGCTTTGCCTGACGGCACAAAGTCCATAGGGCGCAATGCCTTTTCCTCGTGTGTGGCGTTGACGACGTTGACACTTTCTTCTCGTATCAAATTGACAGAAATAAAAGAAAGCGCTTTTGAGAATTGCACCGCGCTAAAATGCGTCGTTTTGCCCGTTGGCATAAGAATATTGGGAAAGAACGCCTTTGCTTATTGCTCGTCGCTTGAGAGTTTTTCCTTCGCCCAAAACAATGAGCTGACAACTATCGGAGAGGGCGCGTTCTACGGTTGCACTGCGCTTGCCGCCATAAATATTGATAAGG
>JAQVME010000121.1 GCA_028703745.1 Clostridia bacterium | reverse complement strand
CTTGATAACCGTCATCGCAAAAAGAGGCTATTCCGACACTGTTATGGATGCGGCGAGGGCCGAAGGCGCGAGGGGCGGAACAGCCATTCACGCGCGCGGTACGGGCACTGCCGAAACGCAAAAATTTCTCGGGCTGAACATAGAGCCGGAAAAGGACTTGCTGCTCATTCTCGTTGAAGACGAAAAAAAGAACGCCATAATGAAGGCAATAAACGAAAAAGTCGGTCTTAATATGGAAGGCAACGGGCTGGTATTCTCCCTGCCTGTCGATGAAGTAATGGGCTCGTTCAATATGATTAATAACAAAGATTTATAATAGCAACCTTTTTGCCGTTTCGATATCGGCGGTATAGACCAGCTCCATAGCCTTGTTGCTGTTCGCCGTATCGCCGAATAAAATCACGCCGTCCAGCTTGCCGTCCTTGAAGGACAGCTTTTTGTAAATTCCTTTCTGCTTATCTTCAAATATAGCGCTTTCGGTTGCGTTTTGGCAGCTTCCTACGGAAAAGAAGCTTTTTCCCAAGCCCTCAAAAGCCGTGGCAAAGGGTACGGTTTTGTACGGTGATAAATCTCCGCACATAGCGGCGCCTGCTGTTTTTCCTTGAGCCGAGCTGATAATCCATAGACCTCCGGCTCTGCCGTAATATTCTGCGCAGTCGCCCGCCGCAAAGATATCTTTGTCTTGCGTGCGCATATAATCGTCGACTATTATGCCTCTGTTGGTTGGCAGACCGGCGGCGATAGCCAACTCGATGTTGCTTCTTACACCCATGCTTACAAGCATAAAATCCGATTGTAAAAAATCTCCGTTATCCAAGCGCACACCGTCTGTTCCGAAAGCGCTGACTGTGGTTTGAGTAAGGATTTTTATGCCGTTTTGGCTGAGATGTTCGGAAAGCAGACCCGATGCGTAAGCGTCAAGCTGTACGTTGACGATATTTGTTCCGCGTTCCACAACCGTTACTTCAACGCCTCTGCTATTCAAGGCAACGGCTGCTTCGATGCCTAATATGCCGCCGCCTGCTATAAGTACTCGTTTGGAGCCTTTATCGATGAGCGCCGAAACAGTGGCAGAATCCTCGAAAGAGCGCACGGTGAGGATAGGCAAGGTATCTTCAGCGACAGCAAAGGGGCAGAAAGCAGTGGCGCCCGTTGCGAGAAGCAATTTGTCGTATGCCAGCTCTCCGCCGTCAAACACCACCTTTTTTACCGCGCGGTCAATGCTCTTTGCCTTGGTACGCGGCATAAGCGTAATATTGTTATTCTTATAATAATTATAATTTTCCAGCACAATATCGGAAAACTTCAATTCGCCGCTTAGCACATCAGACAGCGCAGGGCGGTTGTACGGAATCTTTGTATCGGAGAAAATCAGTGTAACTGCCGCGGTTTTGTTCCTTGCTCTTATTGCCTTCGCCGCCTGTAAAGCCGCTATGCCTCCGCCTATTATGACGAAGCTTTCGTCTGTATCCTTAGAGAAAGAGGGTTGCTGTTCCTCGTATGGCGAAAACGCCGTCTTTTGGGCGCCGCAAACGGGACAAACCTCGGGAAGGTGGTTGAACACCTCTCCGCAGACGGTACATTTCCATTTCATATTATTCACCTAGAGCCGCGGCAAAATCCGCGCCGTATTGGTAAGCTCTCTGCAAATCCTCGTCGGTGGGTTTTAGCCTTACTTTCAAGCCCTCCAGCGGGGTTTTGAGGCGCAGCTGCGCCAGCCTGCCGAGAAGGTTGGGCACAGCCTCTCCGCTCCAGCCGTAGCTGCCAAAAGCGCCTGCAAGCTTGCCCTTGTGTATGACGGGGTTGACGTAAAGCAGCAGCTCAAGTACGGGCGCCAGCGCGTCACCGACCATAGTCGGGCTGCCCAGCAGAAAGCCGTCAGCTTGCCCTATTGAAGCCAGCGCCGCGGTCTTGTCGTCGGTGACGAGGTCGAACATCTCTACTTTTACGCCCTTCTCTTTCAAACCCTCTGCGATTTTTTGCGCGAGAGATTTTGTGTAGCCGTACGCCGAAACGTAGGCAATGGCGACTGTTTTGCCGTCTTTCTCAGGGGTGGCGCACCATTTGCGGTACATATCAATATAGTAAGGAATATTTTCGCGCAGCACGGGTCCGTGTCCCGTACCAATAAGCTCTATATCTAAATTTTCGATTTTTTTCAGGGCGTTCACCATGTGCGGAATCTTGTACGGACCGATAATATTGTCGAAATAATATTTGTATGCCGCAAAGAAATCACCGGATATTTTGTCGTTGAAAATTTCGTCGTCGGCATAATGGCAGCCGAAGCAGTCACAGGGGAACAGAGCTTTTTTCTCTTTTACATAAGTGAACATAGTGTCCGGCCAGTGCAGCATGGGCGCCATAAGGAATTCCAGCGTCATGCCGCCGAGGTCAAAAGAGTCCTTTTCGGTGACAATACTATGCGGAAAGGGCTTGTTTATTATTTCTTTAAGAAAGCTTATGGCGGTGGAGCTTGCCAGTACGACGGCTTTTGGCGCCAGCGTCAAAAATCTTTCTACCGAACCGGAGTGGTCGGGCTCGGTATGGTTGAGTACCAAATAATCTATCTCCGACGGGTCGCACACCGCCTTTATTTTCTCGATGTGCTCATCAAAGAAAGCAGTCTTTACACATTCTATCAGGGCTGTTTTTTTGCTGCCCTTCAAAATATACGAATTGTAGGTGGTGCCCGATTCCGTGGTCATAATTATGTCAAAAACACGAATGTTTTTGTCCAGCGCTCCCACAAAGTATATGTCCTTTGTTACTTCAATTTTTTTCATAGCGTGTCCTCACATTTTTTTATATTCTTTATTTATTTTACACCATAAGGTATGCGGTGTCAATGTTTACTCCGCTTTCCGCCGTTAATTATTAATTTATTGCAATTTGTATCATTATAAACTATAATTTAAGAAATAAAAGGATAGGGGCGAGAAGTATGCTGGAAAAATTCAAAATAGGCAACTGGACGGACGGAAAGAGCAAGACGGGAGTAACGGTGATTATCGCCGAAGACGGCGCTACAGGGGGCTGTTCGATAAAAGGAGCGGCTCCCGCCACCCGTGAAACCGACCTTTTGCGTACCGACAAGACCGTGCAAAAAATAAACGCCGTGACGCTCTCCGGCGGCAGCGCCTTCGGATTGGAAGCCGCCTGCGGCGTCATGCAGTGGCTGTTTGAGAACGACTGCGGCTACGATGCGGGAGGCTACAAGGTGCCTATTGTTGTCGGCGCGTCGCTGTACGATTTGGAGTACGGGAGTTTTGGTTTTCCTGACAAGGCGGCGGGCTACGAGGCGGCAAAGAGCGCCGATATCAACAATTTTGCCTCGGGGAATGTCGGCGCGGGAACGGGCGCCACCGTCGGTAAGATATTTAAGATGAAGTGCGCTATGAAAGGCGGGCTGGGCGTTCATACCTTCGAAAAGGACGGTTTGGAGCTAGCCGTTTTTTCTGCCGTAAACGCTCTCGGTGACATCGTCGACGAAAACGGTAAGATTATTGCCGGCGCGCGGCTGGGAAGCAAGCACTTTATCGGCTGCGCAAAGTTTTATTCGGCATACGAGCGGTTTCTCAAACGCCAGAATACCACGATTTCTTGCATAATAACCAACGCAAAGCTGACTAAGGAGCAAGCCAACGCCCTCGCCGACAAAGCCCACGACGGCTACAAGAGCGCTATCAGCCCCTCGCATACCGTGTTTGACGGTGACGCCATTTTCGTAATGGCATCGGGCGAAAAAAAGGTGGATTTCAATTATTTAATCAGCCTTATTCCCGACTTGACCGCCTCCGCCGTACGGTCTGCCTTTATTTAGACAAATTCCGCAAAGTTTAGATTATTTTTTGTCATTACGCTCATTCTATGGATAGAGTGTAATGTTTATGAGTCAAATATCAGATGCGCAAAAGCCGCAAAAAATCCCCATATCCGCCGCAAAATTTGAGCAGGTGATGCAAGCCGCTATCGGCAAGAATTTTGACGTGGTTATCGACAGGTTCAAAACCAATTTCGAAGAGACCGTGCTTGTTTATGTAGACGGTCTGGTGAATAAAGACCTTGTAGACAGGGATATTCTGAAGCCGCTCAAGTCGCAGAACTTTGACGGCAACTTTGAAAAGGCGCTTATGGTTTCTTTCGATTATGCCGAGGATATCCCCGCCACTGTGCAAAAGGCGCTTGAGGGCAACGTCGCTGTTTTTTATGCGAAAAGCAAGAGCGTCATCATAGCCGACTTGAAACAATGGGACAAGCGCGCCGTGGATACTCCCGATTCGGAGGGTGTGACCAGAGGTCCCAAGGAAGGCTTTACGGAGAACTTTCTTACCAATATTTCATTGATTCGCAGGAAGCTGCGTACGCCCAACTTCACGATAGAAAAAATGCTGCTGGGCAGGCAGACAAATACTTCCGTTGCCATTCTTTATCTCGACGATATTGTCAACCGCAGTGTGCTGGAGCAGGTCAAACAAAAGCTGTCGAAGATTGATACCGACGCCATACTGGAGACGGGGCATATCGAAGCATATCTTGAGGATTCGCCGTATTGCATCGTATCCGGTATAGGTCTGACGCAAAAGCCCGACGTTGTGGCGGCAAGAATACTCGAAGGCAGGCTTGCCATTGTCGTTGACGGCACACCGCACGTGCTGACTATTCCCGAGCTGTTTATTGAAACGCTGCAGAACGCCGAGGATTATTATACCAGAACGATTTATGCAAATTTTTTGAGGTTCATCAGGGTTTTTTCAATGTTCCTAAGCATTTATTTGCCGGGAGTATCCGTGGCGATACTGACCTTTGATGTCGAGATGGTACCTTTCACCTTTCTTGAAAGCATTATTAAGGCAACGCAGGGCACGCCCTTTCCGATCGCCTTTGAACTCTTCTTTCTGGGTCTTATGTTTGAGCTGCTGAAGGAGGCAGGTCTTCGCATGCCGAAGGCGATAGGCTCGGCTATTACTATCGTCGGCGCCTTGATACTCGGCGATATAGCCGTGAGCGCCGGCGTGGCGGGCGCGCCCAGCGTCATTATTATTGCCATAACCGCCGTTGCCAGCCTTTTGACTATAAATGTCAACGAATTTGCCACGCTGTACCGTTTCTTTTTGCTCTTCCTCGGCTCCATAATCGGCATAATCGGTATAGCGGCAGGCACCATATTAATGCTGACTCAGCTATTTTCAAAGACATCCTTCGGTATTCCTATACTC
>JAQVME010000120.1 GCA_028703745.1 Clostridia bacterium | reverse complement strand
CAGGGAGCTGTCCTCGGGCATAGTCAAGGACGTAAGATACGCAAAGCCGGTAATAATCGTCGGGTTGAGCGCGCTGCTGGCGACCGCCGTTACGCTGCTTTTTGTTTATGAAGCTTGGATTGTACCTCTAACATTTGCCGTCATTGCGCTTTTTGCGTGCTGGGTATACTTTGTCGTGCCTTATGTGGTTCGGCTGTTCAGCCGAATCTTCGCGCTTCCCGGGGGTGAAAGCCGAGTGGCTTCGTTCTCTATAAAACGCAATTCTTCGACAAACGTGCTAACCATACTTGTAGGTTCTGTGGTGACTTTTTCCTTCATCGTAGTATCTGTCATTAGTCTGGTAATTACCGCCATAACGCCTTACAACTCCAGATACAGCGCCGATTATGTCGTCAGCAGCACCGAGAGCGCCGATTTTGGCGAGCTTTCGGAGAAGCTGCAGAACGTCGAGGGTGTAACGGATATCGTCTATTACAAAATCGCAGATTACGAAATACCGAGACAAAACCAAAGTCCTCTCAAATATAAGGTTGTCGGCGTCAGCGCCGCCTCTGCGCTGACATATGCCACGAAGGGCGTCGACGCTGAGACCATACAGAAGTTCGCCACGTCTGCCCACGCTATGATAATAAACAACGATATAGCCTTGCGTTTCGGGTTGAAGGTCGGGGACACATACAGACCATCGCGGCAGAAATCGACGGCAAACGTAGCCTACGACGAAAAGCTCGACCACGCTTTTGAAATAGTCGGGCTGGATTACAGCAGCACCGAGAACGACAGAGTAATGTATATAAACCTCGAGGACATGACATATAACGGCGCGGAAATTGATACTACGAGCCAAATGTCGTTTATAAAAACCGCAGCGGCTACGCAGGATATGTTTTTCTCATTGCGCGACAAGCTGGCAAACGAGCCGGGAGTTTATGTGCTGGGCTTCGACGATTGGGCGTACGCCGCGTCAAAGGGGCTTGAAGGGGTGTCAACGCTCCTACGGTTTTTGCAGATACTCGTCAGCTTCGTTGCCTTCGTCGGTGTCATAAACCTTACTATCGTCACCTTGACAGACCGAAAAAAAGAGTTGGTCGTATACAAGGCGAGCGGGCTTTCGTCGTCAAAATTCTTGCTTCTTGCCGTGTTTGAAAGCATAATTATTGCGCTCTCAGGCGGTTTTATCGGCGTTGCTTTGTCGCTTATTTTCAACCGAATTATGCCGGTATTCGCCTCTCTTATCAACAAATACATTGATTATAGACTTTTCCCCGCGGACATCTTCATTATCGCCGCGCTGGCGTTCGCCGCTTATACGGCGGTGTATACGCTGGTTGCTTTAAGCAACAAAAAAGCCTTCCGTAAGCTGAATTTCCAGAACGAAAGGGCTTTGTAAGAGAACTTCTCAAAATACTTGAATTATTATTTGGTTTTGAACGCCTTTTTCAGCGCAATAATTATCGGCGGCGTGATTACCGTGCATATAAGAATCTCAAGCAGTGAGTTGCTGACAATAATTGCCGAAATAAATTCAATGCTGATAGCCGAGCCGGAGGAGCCGAGAGGTCTGCCGTAATAAAAAGCAAGAATAAGTCCCAGTACGCCCGCTGTGTTGGTGATGACGCCGGCGGCGCTGCCTACTGCGTACGAAATTATCTCGGGAAGTTTTGGGAACAGCTTTCTGAAGCCGACGGCGGCGAAGTACGCCGAAACGCCGATAAGTATTCTCGGAAGCACGGATACAAGCGGATTCTGAAATGCGAAATATAGAACGCTGGCGGGATGGATAAAAGCTATCGTCAAGGATAAAAGACCAAAGAATAAGCCCGTGATGAGTCCGTTTTTCAAACCGATGAACTGCGCGGAAATAATTATGGCGATAAGCGGAATAAAAGCCAGCTGGACTGTTCCTATTGCAAAGGGAAATATCGCGAATAATATTACTATAGCGAATAGCAGCGCGTTTGTGGTGAGAAATTGGGTTTTTGTAAGCTTCATGGATTTCCCCTCATAATAATTTTTATCATTATACTGTACTTATCATATAAAGTCAAAAATAATGTTAAAAAAATAAATAATTCTAACAAATATTTACTATTGAAAAAAACGCAAGTGTGTGCTACAATAGAGTTAATCTGAGGTGTGCGTAAAAGCGGGTTGATTTATAACCCTAAACACAAATAAGGGAAGACGGTGTTTGAATACGCGGATGTCATGCCCCCTATATTAGTATAGCTAGGGGAAGACAAATGGTACCAACAGTTTACCCACCTGCAAAAAGCGGGTTTGTTTGTCCCCGTGGGAACGGCACCATCAGAGTTTTCGTATAGTAAGTAGCTATAGCGAAGGGACGGCAACCTGTTGCAGAACAGGTTGCCGTTTTGTTTTACCGCAATAATATCAATATACAGACCTGAACGGGGTGATTTCTATGCGTTTATAATATAAAGTTATATTGACAATTTGAAAGCATGTATGATATTATTATATAGAATAATTTTAGGAGTAGTATATGGCAAAACCCACTGCCCGAAGCAGCGTAGCAAAAATGGTACATACCGATAAAGCCGACTACAAAGTACCGGAATTTTTGTTAAGCAGTCTGGCTTATACGCCGGCGCCGCAGGATTTTTATGCCGGCTACAAGGACTCCGACGAAACGCCGCTTTGGTGGACGAGAGATATTGACCTCCCCTTAACAAAGAAAGAAAATAGACGCGCTTACAAAAAAGGTATAGCGCTAAAGGACGAGCTTGAGTCCCAAAGGCAGAGGCTGGGGGAAGCCAACAAAAAGTTTAAGGCGCTTCTCGAGGCGCAAGAGAAAGAATACAAAAACCGTTGTGAGATGCTCGATAAGCGTGTGGAAATGAAGCTTGAGGAGCTGGAGCTACTCAAGCAGCAAAGCAAGCTTGAATACGAGAACAGGCTTATTGAATTGGAGCTGGAGCTTCAAAGGACCAACCTTGAACGAGCCTTTTACGAAAAGGAAAACGATAAATTCAGCATTTACGAAGCCTATTCACAAAAAAACGTCGAAGAAAGGCAGCAGCTTGAATTCGCGCTTGCCGCGCTTGATACACAGCTCGCCGCCGACAAAGAAGTCGTTGCTACGCTGAAGGAGCAAGCGGCGGAGGGCTATAAGCTACTGGGCAAAACCCCCGTTGCCCCCATAATCGGAGCCGAGGGCGTCATTGAGCAGAGCTTTATGGAGCCCGTCAAAACTAAGATGGAGAGGTTTGATGTGCGCAATATCCTTGAGGTGAAATTTCTTTCGCTTACGAACAAGGATACAGGCAATGTCGAGCTAAAAAACATTAGTTTCGACGTAAAAAGAAAGGGTATCACCGTAGTGTATTCACAGTCGGGAAGGGTGCTTGCCAATATTGTTTCTGCCATTATGCGCACGCTGCCCAGCAGCATGCAAGTTACCGGCGGCGACGTAAGAATCGAAGGCGAGAGCAACGCCGACTTGCTCCGCGGCGAATACAGAGAAAAAATTAAGGACACAATAACCTGCCTCGGCGATATGCTTGACAGATTGGCTCGTTCCTCAAAGACGCTTCTGAAAGAACTAAGAGCCGAGAAAATTGCCGATGAGAGGTTGTTTTTCATAATGAAGGGCTTCAATCTGGACCAAAAAACCGCGCACCAGAAGGTCTCAAAACTTGACGAAGCGACTAGGAGAAAGCTGGCGGTAGCTGCTTGCCTGGCTATGGAATTGCCGCTCACACTTATGTTTGAGCCTGAGGAGGATATGTCGTTAGAGGACAAGAACCGTCTTATTGATTTGCTGCATACCCGCAATACGGACAAGGCAACGCTGATTTTCACCACCGATAAGTATTTGTCGGGGGCGCTGAAAAGCACGTCTTTTTATAATTTTAGTTTATAAAAAACAATTTATATAACATATTTTTCGGAGGTTGTTAATGGTCAGAATTTTTAGTCGGAACAGAGTGCTACTATGTATTTTAGTGCTTTTATTGGCGTTTTGCGTTACCGCAGGTATTCTTACGGTAGGCGAAAAAGCCAATGCCGCCGTTGATCCCGTTTGGACGGACGAGACGGTAGTAGCGCATTTGACGGATACGCATTATTATCCCTTGCGTTTTTGCGACAGCAACTACGGCGAAGAGTTTTCGCAGTACGTACAAAAAACCTTTACAAAAATGTGGCTGGAGGCCGAGCTTGCTTTCCGCAATTCGCTTGAGCGCATAAAGCTGCAGAAACCCGACTATCTTGTGGTTTCGGGCGACATTGCTCAGGACGGTGAAAGACAGTCGCATATCGACGTTGCAAACGCCCTCCGCGCCATGCAAAACGAAATAAGAGAAGAGCCGGGAATGGCGCATTTTCAGGTTTTCGTCGCTATGGGCAACCATGATTTGTACAATGAAGAGGTCTTTATTTTCTCCGACGGCACAAAACAGTACACGCAGAACGTCAGCAGAAAGGACGTCACAAAGATATATTCCTCGCTGGGTTATCCCGACTTGACGGACGCCGAAGCTGAGGCTTATTATTCCGCCGCAGAATATGCAGGGGACACCGAAAAATATAAGTTTATTAATTCGACTACCGCAACAGGCACGGAAATTACTTACCAATACGAAAGCAAAGAAGCCGATAACGATTACCTAGAGGGCGAAATAACCTATATTGCCGAAACGGCGACGGCAGAAGTGGTCATCGGGCTTGACGTTGTTCAATCGAACGCTTCCGAAGGGCATGTACTTGGCGGCACACTTACGCAAGCTACGCAGGAATTCCTTGCCGCCAACCAAAAGCATGACGATTATGCAATAGGTATTGCGCACCATTCGATAGTACCGCATACGACCATGGAAAAGGAGATTATGACCGGTTTCATCATCACCGACTGGATTAACTGCGCCGATTTCCTTGCCGATTATGGCATGAGATATGTCTTTACGGGGCATGTACACGCTAACGACATTGCGCATCACATTTCCTTCAACAACAACCAGATTACCGATTTTGAAAGCTCCTCGAATCTTTCAGCCGATTCCAACGTGAGATACGTTACAATTAAGAACGGTACCCTCGACGATATTAAGGTTCAGAATGCGAAAATAAAGAATGATTACCTTACTGAATTGGATATTTCTGATGCCATTGACGGCGGATATATAACTCCGGCATACATACAGTCCAATGGTACGCAGGAGTTCGTCGATTATCCCGCGAAGAGGATTACTGATTATTCGGCATA
>JAQVME010000119.1 GCA_028703745.1 Clostridia bacterium | reverse complement strand
TCTTTTCGTATTGGAAAGCGTCAATATATCCCTGTTCTTTCATAAGGCGAAGCACAAGATTTTTTCTTTGATTGGCGTTTGCGGGCGAGCGTAACGGAGAGTTTTTGCCGGGGTTTTTTACCACACCTGCGAGAATAGCCGCTTCGTAAAGCTCAATATCCGCAGGCTTTTTATTGAAAAAGCGCATGCACGCCTCATTGATTCCATAAATGCTGTTGCCGAAATATATAGCGTTCAAGTATATCTCTAAGATTTCTTCCTTGGAATACTTCCTTTCGATATCCCGAGCCAGCTTTGCCTCTTTGATTTTCCTTTGCAACGTTTTTTTATTGGAAAGCTGCGTATTTTTCGCCAGCTGTTGGGTGATTGTCGAGCCGCCTTCCTTGATGTAACCGGCTTTGATATTATTTATCAGCGCGCCGCCAATGCGGATATAATCAATTCCGCTATGCTTAAAAAACCTTTTGTCCTCGAGCGCGACGAAAGCGTTTATGATATGCGGACTTATCTCGTCATATTTGATATATATGCGCACGGAGGAGGGCGAGGGTATTTCTTCACCGACGTTATCCATAACTTTTATTGCAGTCTCACCGTAAGTAACGGTATTATCAAGCCTTGCCGAAAAATATACGGTAAAAAAAGCAGTTGACATTGCGATTATTACAATAGTGATACTAATTAAGAATACCTTTGCAAGTTTATTTATTAATTTCGGTTTACTTTGGCTTTTCATTTGTAATAGTATATTTTTTTTGCAGCATTGTATTCATTCTTGTATGCGCGCCTAAAATTAAAATCGCTTGATATATGCTTATATTTTATATATAATAGAATTCATGAATAAAAAGTACTATATAATGACATACGGTTGTCAAATGAACGTGCACGAATCGGAAAAACTTGCAGGTATTCTAAAGAACAGAGGTTACGCACCGGCAGAGAACAGTCAGCAAGCCGATATTATCGTTTTTAATACCTGTTGCATCAGGGACACCGCCGAACAAAAAATACTCGGAAACATCGGCGCTGTCAAAAAACAAAAAAAACTCAATCCCGAGCTTATTATTGCCGTAGTAGGTTGTATGAGCCAGCAGAAGGGCGCAAAAGAGTTGTTACAGCAGAAATTCCCCTATATTGATATAGTGCTTGGCTCGTCGAATCTCCACGAACTTTCGTCAGCTATAGACAAAATATTATTAAAAAGACATTTTTTCAGCAATGTTGACGACAACGAAAGACCCGAAATTATTGAGAATACGCCGGTATACCGTACCAGCGGCACAAACGCGTGGGTAAACATAATGTACGGCTGTAACAACTATTGCTCATATTGTGTTGTACCGTATGTGCGCGGCCGAGAAAGAAGCCGTCAGCCCGAAGCCGTGCTTGACGAAATAAAAACGCTTATTGACGGCGGCTACAAAGAAATAACACTGCTGGGGCAGAACGTTGATTCATATTGCGCTCTTTCCGACAACGGTTGGAATTTTGCGCGGCTTCTCGAGAATATAGCAAAAATTGATGCAAAATTCCGTTTGCGCTTCATGTCCTCGCACCCGAAGGACTTCAACAAGGATATAGTTGACATAATACGCACGGCGCCCAATATCTGCAATAATATTCATTTGCCAGTGCAGTCGGGTAGCGACAGAATACTCAAGATAATGAACAGAAAATACACGGCAGAGCACTATCTTAGCCTTATTTCGTATATAAAAACGCTGCCGGACGTTGGTATTACTACAGATATGATGGTAGGTTTTCCTACGGAAACAGACGAGGACTTTGAACTATCTTTATCGCTACTCAAAGAGGTTCGGTTCTCGAACGCGTATACCTTCGTGTATTCTCCGCGCAAGGGCACCGTTGCCGCGGACATGCCTCAGCTTTCGGCGGACATCAAGAAGCAAAGAATAACCCGTCTTGTTGCCCTCCAAAACGCTATTTCCGCCGAAATAAGCCAAGAATATCAAGGCAAAAACTTTGAAATTCTTGTCGAGGACAAGAACGCCAAATACGACGGCGTGCTTTGCGGACGCACGGAGTCTGGCAGGCTGGTGAACTTCCAAGGCGATGCCGGTTTGATAGGACAATTCGTCAACGTAGAAATAAAAAAGACCAAAGCCGCGTCTTTGTGGGGAGAAATATATGTCGGAAAATAAGCTTTCACCTATGATGCTGCATTACAAACAGCTAAAAGAGGATTATCCCGATACGATATTGTTGTATCGGCTAGGCGACTTCTATGAAATGTTCTTTGATGACGCTGTCACTGCGTCGAAGCTGCTTGATCTGACGCTGACGGGCAGAGATTGCGGACTTCAGGAACGCGCGCCAATGTGCGGAGTGCCTCATCACGCAGTTGACAACTATATCTCAAGGCTGATCTCAAGCGGCAACAAAGTAGCGATATGCGAACAGCTCTCCCAGCCCGGAGACCAGAAGGGCATGGTAAAAAGAGATGTCATAAGAGTCATAACTCCCGGTACCGTCATTGAAGAGGATATGCTCGACAACAAAAGCAACAATTATCTTGCGGCGGCCTTTTCGGCAAAGAATGCCTTCGCCGTGGCTTGGCTGGACGTGTCTACAGGTGAGTTCTTTGTACGGGAATTCGAGGAAGGCAAGGACGCGCTTGATGTCGAAGACTTTTTGCTGACGCTGACACCGAAGGAGATTATCGGCAATGCAGAAATGGCGGATTATTCGAGGGATTTTGCATCGGTAAAAACCTCAAAGCTCGTAAAAGTTTCTCAGTATTATGACTATGCCTTCGACTATGACAACGCAAGGCTTACTTTGCTTAAGCAGATGAACGCATTCGACCTTTTTGCGCTCGGGCTTGACAACAAAAAGAACGCCGTAAGCGCCGCAGGCGGTTTGCTGGATTATATCATAAATACGCAAAAGCGCAGTCTTTCGCACATAAACGCCATAAAATACCTCAAGAATTCCGATTCGATGTATATAGATTTCAACACAAAACGCAATCTTGAGCTGTTTGAAACGCTTGCCGATAAGAAAAAATACGGCAGTCTTATTTGGGTTATCGACAAGACAAAAACAAGTATGGGCGCGCGGCAACTCAAAAGCTGGCTATCCGCTCCGCTCCAAAGCCTCGACGAAATACATAAACGGCAGGAGGCTGTGCAAGAGCTTGTCAAGAACACTGCTTTTCGCGAGCTTCTGGGCAATACTCTGGCGGGAGTGCGCGATATAGAAAGGATTGTTACAAAGATATCTTATTTCAGCGTGCTTCCGAGAGATTGTATTGCGCTCAAGGAGTCAATAAAACAGCTTCCAAAGATAAAGAAACTACTTGAAAAATCCACGGCGGCGCAGCATCATATTATTTATGAAAAAATAGAGCTTTTAGACGACCTCCTATCCACTATCGAAAGAGCCATTTGCGACGAGCCGCCAATGACTTTGAAGGACGGCGGCGTAATTAAGAGAGGATATAGCATCGAGCTAGATACCTTGCGTTCTCTCCAACATTCGGCAAAACGCCTGCTTTCGGAATTTGAACTAAAACAAAGGGAATTGACGGGCATTTCCACATTGAAGGTCGGTTACAACAGGGTATTCGGTTATTATATAGAAATTCCAAAATCCAAAAGTAACGGCACCATACCTTTTGAATACAGGAGAAAACAGACGGTTATGTCGGGAGAGAGATATACCTGCGAGGAGCTTGAAAAACTCCAAGAGGATATCGTTGGCGCTTCGGACAAGGCATTGAAACTCGAAAGCGACCTTTTCGGTGAGTTTCGGGACTTTATGTCGTCGTATATATTGAAGCTCCAAAAGAACGCATTTTTATTGTCCTATCTCGACTGCCTTTATTCTCTGGCGGAAAGCGCCGTAGAATATAATTATGTACGACCCGAGGTAACAAGCGGAAACACCGTAAAAATAGTAGACGGCAGACATCCGGTAGTCGAACGACTGCTTGGCTCGAACGAGTTCGTGCCAAACGATACGTTGCTTGACCAAAAGGACAACACCATGATGGTAATAACCGGACCCAATATGGCGGGAAAAAGTACGTACATAAGACAAGTCGCGCTAATCGTGCTGCTTGCTCATATCGGAAGCTTCGTTCCGGCGAAGCAGGCCGAAATATGCTTGACGGACAGGATTTTTACCAGAGTAGGCGCCAGCGACAACCTTGTGCAAGGGCAGAGCACCTTTATGGTAGAAATGCTCGAGGTTGCCAATATAATAAATAACGCCACGTCAAAAAGCCTGCTGATACTTGACGAAATAGGCAGAGGAACTTCGACGCTCGACGGACTTAGCATAGCATGGGCTATCGTCGAATATATCTTGCTGAAAATTAAGGCAAAAACGCTGTTTGCCACGCATTATCACGAACTCAGCGAAATTGAAAGTCTATTGAGCGGCATAAGGAATTATCGCATACTTGTCCACGAGAACCAAAATTCTATTTCTTTTATTTATAAGATTTCTCGGGGCAGCGCCAATAAGAGCTACGGCATAGAGGTCGCCGCGCTTGCTGGCATCAAGCAGGACATAACAATTCGCGCAAGGGATATTATGAACGTACTCGCCGAAACTCATCAGCTCAGCGGCAATCTGCAAGAAAAATTGTCGGCAAATCCCACCGAAACCTCCGTAACGGCAGGACAGATGGGTTTTTTCGAAGAAGATCCGTCGCTAGTTGAGATAAGAAATATCCTGACGGATTTGAACATAAACCGTATAAATCCGCTTGAGGCGCTTACAATACTAAACGATTTGAAGAAAATAATTACGAAGAGGAAGAAATGACCAAAATAAATATACTTGACAGCTCTGTATATAATCAAATATCCGCGGGCGAGGTAGTAGAAAACCCCGCTTCAATCGTCAAGGAATTGATTGAGAACAGCATAGACGCCGGCGCGCAGAACATTTCGGTCTATATCGAGGATGGCGGCATAAAATCCGTGCAAGTCGTTGACGACGGCGAGGGTATGACTAAGGACGACCTTTCGCGCTCGATATTGCCGCACGCAACAAGCAAAATCCGTACTGCCGAGGATTTATACACCGTTTCCACACTGGGCTTTCGAGGGGAAGCTCTTGCCAGCGTAGCCGCCGTCAGCGCGGTGGACATACGCTCAAAGCATTTTGAATCGCCCTTAGCCTACGGCATAGAGGTAAAAGGCGGCGAAATAACAAAAAGCGGAGTAATAGCTCTTAGTAAAGGCACAAGTATTACAGTATCGAAC
>JAQVME010000118.1 GCA_028703745.1 Clostridia bacterium | reverse complement strand
TGCGCATTTCGGGCAGGCTGACGGCAAAAATCCTCTATGAAAATATGGAGGACGGCGTAGAAAGTCAGGATTACAGCCGTGAATTTGCCGAGACGGTTCAAATGGATATCACGGCAAACGACAAGGCTTTTCTCCAAGCAAGCATAGTCGAGATAGAATATAGCGGCGGCGCTGAGCTGAAAATAGTCTTCAGCGTCAGCATCAGCGGCTACATCGTCAAAGAGATCGAGATGGAATATCTTGAGTGTCAAGGCGAGCTCTTTACGAAAAAGGACACGGTAAGAACCGAAAAACTCTGCCCGCTTACCGATTCCAATATAGATATCTCAAAAAGCTTTGAATGCAAATTCCCGATAATGAAAATTCTCAGCTATAATACCGTTTGTTATATAAGCAACGTGTTTTGCTACGACGAGCTTTATCAAGTAGAGGGCGAAGCAATAACAACGGTCATCGCGCTGGGTGAAGAAAAGCGGATGATGTCGGAATGCTTTGCTCAAAACTTCACCGTAGAGGTTCCCGACGCAAAAATAAATTCCGCCTCGGAAATTATACTTGAAGCCGCAGCCAAAAGCACTACAATAATACTTGAGGAGGAGGGCGGACGCAGTCTTATAGTCGATTTAGAAATCGCGCTGAAAGGCATTTGTATAGTAAAAAACGATATAGAAGTGCTTGCCGATGCTTACAGCGTGGACAAAGAGCTTGCTATTACCTCCAAGACGGTTTCGTGTGACACTGATATGTGGCAACGCCGCAAAGCAGAGACGTTAAAGGCAAGTCTGCATACGGAGGACGAGATAAGCTGTATTGAAGCCGTTATGCCTCCCGTTGCAAGCGTAATGTGCGTTTCAAACAATTTCGGACTCTTTGCCGAGGGTGTCGTCACACTGAACGTCATTTATAGAAATAAGGAAGGCGCGCTCAAAGCCATTAGCGGCGGCATGCCTTATCAGATACTTGTCGGCAACGATTTCCCCGCGGATAAGGCGACGGTCAACCTTATTATAAAAGGCTGTAATGCGAGAATAAAAACCAACAACGAAATAGAAATCATACTCGACCTAATAATTGACGCCAAAGGTTGCCGCCGTCGCAGCTTCGCGGTGATAGAGGATATAGAAGAAAGCGGCGACAAGCCCGACAACGACGTCGCCATAAGCCTATATATCGCTAGAGACGGCGAAAGCCTATGGGACGTGGCAAAAATGCTGTCAACCGACGAGGACACACTGCTTAGACTAAATCCCGACATAAAAATGCCTCTGGAAAGCGGAGAAAGACTACTTCTTTACAGAGAGCTCACCTTATAACCGTATTACGGGTTTGTTGAAAAAAGCGGCGGAATATTTTACGCCGCTTTTTTCATTGTTCACCTTGCTCAACATCTTTTTCCAAGAGTCTTGAATTATAGTAAGATACAAGATATAATTATAGATAAGAAATACTTGAAAAAGTGTGAGGTGACACATCAAAAGAAAGACGGTGATGAAAATAAGAAAGCTGACAAGCCGAGAAAAAATTCTTGTCGCCATAGTCATAATTCTTGTGGCGGCGCTGGTGACTCTGCTTACTACAAACGGCGGTCTGTCGGACCTTTTTCGCGAAAATGTTTCTCCCGAAAATGCCGCAAAGATCTATACCTCTTTTTATAGCGCCTCCGGCAATGTCGTTTTGCCTACGGAATTTAACACTCAAGCGCTGCTTGAGGTGCATTTTATTGATGTGGGGCAGGGCGACGCCATTTTCATACGCTTCCCCGACGGCAAGGATATGCTCATAGATTGCGGAAGCGGCGCCACGGCTAGCCAGGAAGCAAGGGACGAGTTCTCTGATTATTTGTTGGACCTTGAGGTGGGCACGCTGGATTATTTCATCGTCACACACCCCGACAGCGACCACGTAAACCTTTCGAGCATTGTACTCAATTACTTTGAGGTGGAAAACATCTATTATAATGACCTTTATGATGGGCAGACTGATATTTACAGAAGTTTTGTCGACATGTCGGGCGAAGAGGGCGCAAGTTTATTTGAAATTGATTCGGACGGCGAACATTATATTATCGAGAACACCGAAGAAAATTACCGTATGGACGTTTATGCGCCGGGAAACGCGCGCTTCAGCGATGACAATTCCATGTCGGTGATGTGCCTTTTGCAGTACGGCGGCAGGAAGATATTATTTACAGGTGACGCGTGTTATGACACCGAGGAATATTTCTTGGAGCATTTCCAAGACGGGCTGGATATAGATATCATAAAAGTCGGACATCACGGCAGCGAAACCAGTTCGTCTCAAGGTTTTTTGGATTATATCACTCCCGAATACGCCGTGATAAGCGTCGGGGATTCTTATGGACACCCGTCTTCGGAGGTTATGAACCGGCTGTTCGATAGCGGCACGGTTACCTACCGCACGAACCGACACGGCAACATAGTTCTGTATGTGGACGATTCCGGGGATTTCGGCTTCCTTCCGGAAAAAAACGCGCCTATCGAAAACAATTCGCTCTTGCTCCCGGAAAAAAAGCTGCTTCCAAAAGTCGCATAACTGGACAAAAAAATACAACATATAGGATAAAAAAGTTCATTGACAACTATATATTGTGTATGGTATAGTTTATGAACAGAAACAAAAGGAGAAAAATCATGGTAAGAACTATAGTGAAGAGAGACGGTCGCGTTGACACTTTTGATGTCAATAAGATAGCGGCAGCCATTTATAAAGCGGCGATAGCCGCCGGCGGCGACGACAAGGTGAGGGCTTTTGAGCTGGCAACAATGGTGTCGGAGTTGCTTTCGCAAAAGTTTCCTGACGGCGTTTCCCCGACTATAGAAGACATACAGGATGCCGTAGAAAAGGTACTCATAGACCAAAAGCATGCCAAGACCGCAAAAGCTTATATCTTGTACCGTGAGAAGAGAAAGACCGTACGCGAATCCAACGCCTTGATTACTGCTACCGTAGGTATGTTCACCAATTATTTGACGGAGGCCGACTGGAACGTCAAAGAGAACGCCAACATGCAAAAGAGTGTCAACGGTCTCAACAACTATGTCCGCGAAACCTTCACAAAAAAGTACTGGTTGTATGACGTATATCCCGAAGAAATACGCAAGGCGCACGAGTCTGGCGACCTGCATCTACACGACCTCGGGTTTTTCGGTCCGTACTGCGCGGGCTGGGATCTTCGCCAAGTGCTTGTAGACGGCTTCGGCGGCGTCGAGGGCAAGGTGGAGTCAAAAGCTGCCAAGCATCTGCGCTCCTTCCTCGGACAAATAGTAAATTCTACCTTCACAACTCAAGGCGAAACAGCGGGCGCCCAGGCATGGAGCAGCTTTGACACCTATTGCGCGCCGTTCATAAGATACGACAATATGACTTACGATCAAGTCAAGCAGTGCATACAGGAGTTTGTATTCAATATAAACGTGCCTACACGTGTGGGCTTCCAATGCCCGTTCTCCAACCTTACGTTTGATATCAAGGTTCCAAGCACGCTCAAGGATCAGCCCGTCGTTCACGGTGGCGGCTACAAAGAAGAAACCTACGGCGAATTCCAGCACGAAATGGACGTTTTCAATACGGCGTTCTGCGAGGTTATGCTTGCCGGCGATGCCAAGGGCAGAGTATTCACCTTCCCCATCCCCACCATAAATATAACCAAGGAATTCGACTGGAACAACCCCGTGGTAGACAGATTTATGGAAATTACCTGCAAATACGGCATACCGTATTTTGCAAACTACGTAAACAGCGACCTCAACCCCGAGGATGCGGTGTCGATGTGTTGCAGGTTGCGTCTTGACGTAAGAGAACTCAGAAAGCGCGGCGGCGGACTTTTTGGCAGCAACCCTATGACCGGTTCAATAGGCGTAGTCACGCTCAACCTTCCCCGCATAGGTTTTCTCTCCAAGGATGAGGCGGAGTATTTCGCCAGGCTCAAGCATCAAGCAATGCTTGCCAAGAACTCGCTGGAAATCAAGAGAAAAATAGTCGAGGACCAGACCGGCAAGGGCTTGTACCCTTATTCGGCGCATTATCTGCGCGACATCAAGAAGAGATCAGGCAACTATTGGGCAAACCACTTCAATACTATCGGCATAGTCGGTATGAACGAATCGTTGCTGAATTTCATCGGCAAGGATATCGGCTCGCCCGAGGGACTGTCCTTCGCCATAAAGGTGCTCAATTATTTGAGAGAGCTTATGGTCGAATTTCAAGCGGAAACGGGACTTTCTTATAATCTTGAAGCATCTCCTGCCGAGGGCACGAGCTATCGCCTTGCCAAGCTCGACAAACAGCTTTTCGGAGAAGCGATCCAAGCCAGCGGCAAGACCGTTCCTTATTATACGAACTCCGCGCAGCTCCCCGCCAACTATACCGACGATATTATGGAGTGCGTAAGACTGCAGGACGAAATCCAGTCACTTTATACCGGCGGCACCGTGCAGCACCTTTATTTGGGAGAGAAAATAAACGACATACAGGTTTGCAAAAACCTCATTAAGAAGATTTTCTCCACCTCGAAGATGCCGTATATCTCAATCACGCCCACCTTCAGCGTTTGCAACGATCACGGCTATATAGCCGGCGAACATTTCACTTGTCCTACCTGCGGCGCAAAGACGGAAGTGTACTCCAGAGTCACGGGCTACCTTAGACCGGTACAGAACTTCAACGAGGGCAAAAAGGAAGAATACAACGAGAGAAAGAAATTCGTGGTAAGACCCGCTCAAGTGATGTAACAATACATTGGCATCCCGAACGCATTCAAAAGGTTATCAAAGACGAGAATTGAATAATAAAATGCAGAATCAAGTTTTGGGTTCTGCATTGTCGTCTTAATAACCGAAGGAGAATAAGAATATGAGAATAGCCGGTTACAACCCCAATTCCTTTGTCGATTATCCCGGAAATATCGCTGCCGTTATTTTTTTTGGCGGATGCAATTTTGATTGCTGGTATTGTCATAACAGATGGTTGCTTTCGGTGGACGCGCTGATGGATAAGGACGAGGTACTACAAAGAATTGCAGACAAAAGAACCTTTCTCGATGCCGTTGTGCTGACTGGAGGTGAACCCACGCTCGAGGATACCGCAGAGCTTGTTGCGTTGATAGAGAATATTAAAGCTCTTGGACTCAAAGTAAAGCTCGACACAAACGGCACCGATAGCTGCAAGCTTGCGGCGCTTTTGCCTTATGTGGACTACGTGGCGATGGACGTCAAGGCGCCACTGTCGAAATACCGCCAGATTACT
>JAQVME010000117.1 GCA_028703745.1 Clostridia bacterium | reverse complement strand
TACCACGCTCGCCGTCTTGCGCCCGACTCCGTCCAGCGCCGTAAGCTCGTCCATTGTGTTAGGCACAACTCCGTTATGCTTGTCCATCAGCGCCTTTGACATATTTATTATGTTCTTTGCTTTGTTATTATAAAAGCCGCAACTGAATATGTACGGCTTCAAAGCCTCCGGTGTCAGCGCGGCGAACTGCTCGGGTGTATTGTAAACTCCAAACAGCTTGTTTGTTATAATATTCACCCTCTTGTCGGTGCATTGCGCGCTCATAATCACAGCCACAAGTAATTCAAAAGGCGTGGAAAAATTGAGCTCGCAGGCCGCGCCCTCGTGCATACGCGACAATCGGGAATATATTTCAATTATATCTTTGGTTTTCATACTAATAAATTATTACAGATTTATCAATATTTAGCAAGCATTTTCAGCCCTTACTCCTCCTTAAAAACAATCTTAGGAAAGGTTTCAGAATAGCCGGACAATTTACACAAAAAATACGCATAATACTCCTTTTTTTCTAAATGCATTATATGCAATCAAAGCATTTATCGTTCTGCAATAATATTTTACAGATAACAGGTTTATAATTCTAAACTCGTGAAACAATTTATGTAAATACGTTGACAAGTTTTCAACTAAATAATATAATTAAGTTAATAAATGCAGAAAGAGGACAAAAATGCAAAAAAACCTATACAGCTTGATCTTGACGGATGACGTCATAAAAGAAATTGATGCCATAGCCGCGTCGCAAGGCACCAACCGCTCAAATCTCGTCAACCAAATTCTCGCAGAGTACGTGTCTTACGTCACGCCCGAAAAGAAAATAAACAGCATTTTCAGCGCAATTTCAGAACTGCTCGACAACGGTGTGTTCTCTTCCTTCTTTGAGCCGCACGACACGACTATGTCGCTAAAAAGCTCGTTGGACTACAAGTACCGTCCCACCATCAAGTACGAGGTCGAGCTTTACCGCTTAGCAAGGGAGACCGTGGGCGAACTCAAGGTCATTTTCCGTACGCAGAGCGCAGAACTGCTTATGGAGCTTACAAGGTTCTTCAAGCTCTGGGTGCACCTTGAGAATATATACCTGTCGCACTTTTATCCTCCGAACAGCATAACCTACAATTTAGATGCCGGCAGGTTTTACCGCTCCTTCCGTGTACCGTTGGGAAAGCAGTATACCACGGATGCTATAGCCTCAGCCATAGGCAATTATATAAAGATGTTCGACGAGATTTTGAAAGGCTATCTGTCGAACGAGTACGCTACCACTACGCAAATCGAAAACCGCTATTTGTATTATCTCAACAGCGGTATGGATATTATTTAAGGAGGCATTTATGAACGCCCAGAAATTTACGCAAAAGGCGATTGAAGCTATTAACAAGGCGCAGAATATCGCCATCGAAAATCAGAACATCGAAATTATGCCCGAGCATTTGTTATACGCTATGCTCGACGACGAAACCGGACTTATTCCGTCGCTGGTAAAAAAGTGCGGAGTCGACACCGATATGCTTATATCAAAGGTGGACGACAAGATACAACGTTCGCCGAGAGTGTCGGGAGCCGGCAGAGAGCCGGGAAAGATATATATAGCTCAGATTACCGACAATCTTCTTTCCAACGCCGAAAAGCTTGCCGCAAAGCAGAAAGACGAATACGTCTCCGTCGAACATATCATGCTTTCAATATTTGATATAGTGGCTGATTTGACCTCCCTTATGAAAGACTCAGGGCTGACAAAAGCCAAGTTTGAGGACCAATTGGCAAAAATAAAAAGCGGCAACAGAGTCACCAGCGACAACCCCGAAAGCACCTATGAAGCGCTAAAAAAATACGGCACAGACCTTGTTGAACGCGCACGCGAACAAAAGCTTGACCCAGTTATCGGGCGCGATGCAGAAATCAGGAACGTCATAAGAATTCTTTCGAGAAAGACAAAGAATAATCCCGTACTGATCGGAGAGCCCGGCGTGGGCAAGACCGCCATTGCCGAAGGGCTTGCTCTGCGCATCGTGCGCGGCGACGTGCCCGAAGGACTCAAGGACAAGACTATATTTGCGCTTGACATGGGCTCGCTTATTGCCGGCGCGAAATTCAGAGGAGAGTTCGAGGAAAGACTAAAAGCAGTATTGAACGAAATCAAGCAGAGCGATGGCAAAATACTTCTTTTCATCGACGAGCTGCACACCATTGTGGGCGCAGGCAAGGCGGACGGCGCCATGGACGCCGGCAACCTTTTGAAGCCTATGCTTGCACGCGGCGAGCTGCATTGCATCGGAGCCACCACGCTTGACGAATACAGAAAGTACATCGAAAAGGACGCCGCACTTGAAAGGCGTTTTCAGCCAGTACTCGTTGACGAACCGACGGTTGAGGACACTATCTCGATATTGAGAGGACTAAAAGAACGCTACGAGATATTTCACGGAGTGCAGATACACGATCAGGCGCTCATCTCCGCCGCCGTACTCTCCCACCGCTATATCACCGACAGATTCCTCCCCGACAAGGCAATAGACCTTGTGGACGAGGCTTGCGCCATGATAAGGACAGAAATTGATTCCATGCCCACAGAAATGGACGATATATCCCGAAAGATAATGCAGCTCGAAATTGAAGAGATGGCGCTCAAGAAGGAAACCGACAGCCTTTCAAAGGACAGGTTGCAAAAAATTCAAAAGGATTTGGCAAACCTGCGTGAGAAGTTCAACGCTATGAAAGCGCAATGGGAAAACGAAAAGAAAGGCATCACCAAGGTGCAGGATGTAAAAATAGCCATAGACAAGATAAACGCCGAAATAGAGATAGCTCAGCGTACATTCGATTACGAAAAGGCGGCGAAATTGCGTTACGGCAAACTACCCGAGCTGCAAAAACAGCTTGCGGAAGCGCAGAGCAATCCCGATAATTCCCCTTCCACTTTGCTCCGTGACAAGGTCACCGAGGAAGAAATTGCAAAGATAGTATCCAGATGGACGGGCATACCCGTAACCAAACTTATGGAGGGCGAGCGCCAAAAAATACTCAAGCTCGACGAAATACTGCATAAAAGAGTTATCGGACAAGACGAGGCAGTCTCAAGAGTAACCGAGGCTATTATACGCTCGAGAGCAGGCATTTCCGACCAAAACCGCCCTATCGGCTCCTTTATGTTCCTAGGTCCCACGGGTGTGGGAAAAACCGAGCTTGCCAAGGCTCTTGCCGAGGCGCTGTTCGACGACGAGCACAATATGGTGCGTATTGATATGAGCGAATATATGGAAAGGTTTTCGGTGTCACGGCTTATCGGCGCGCCTCCCGGCTACGTCGGCTACGACGAGGGCGGACAGCTTACCGAGGCTGTGCGACGCAAACCCTATTCTGTAGTGCTATTTGACGAAATCGAAAAGGCGCATCAAGACGTTTTCAACATTTTGCTTCAAGTGCTTGACGACGGCAGAATAACCGATTCCCAAGGAAGAACGGTGGATTTCAAAAACACCATAATCATCATGACCTCAAACGCCGGGTCGCATTATATATTAGAGGGCATCGACGCTTATGGCGAAATCACCGAAGAAGCCAAGAATGAAGTTATGCAGCTGCTGAAACAGAGCTTCCGCCCTGAGTTTCTCAACAGACTCGACGAAATAATCTTTTACAAGCCCTTGACCCGCGACGATATAACAAAGATTATCGAAATTATGCTGACGTCACTGACCTCACGTGTTAAAGAACGCAATCTCGACCTTGTAGTAACGGATGGGGCGAAGGGCTTTATTGCGGCAAACGGCTATGACGCTCAATACGGTGCGCGCCCGCTGAAAAGGTATATTCAATCAAAGATAGAGACCCTTATAGGTCGCGCCATACTGCGCTACGATTATGCCCCGGGCAAGGTATTAACCGTCGACGTAAAGGACGGAGAGTACGTAGTAGAGTAAACACCCTTTATATAATAAGAAAGGTTGCCGGACAAAACCCGGCAGCCTTTTTTCAACAGTTTAAGAGCGGCAGCAGCCCGTTTAATCCTGCTCTATTTTCTGCCTTTAACATCATAATAACTTTCTTGTAAAAAGAAGAATGCTCGATAACTCTGAAAGATGCGGCAATGACATCCGCAAACGCGTCCACCGACTCCTTGCCATACACGTACCCTATAGTCATATACCTCAAGAAAGCGTACATGCCGCAAAGCGCCGAATAAGCGTCACGGATATTGGTATTTCCCTCGACAAAAGGGTACTGTTCATAAAATATATGATTTACGAGTAAGTTTTCAAAGACTATTTCCCAATCGGGGAAAAGCTCTTCGAACCTCGCTCTTGCCGTAGCGTAGCTTTGCTCGCCGGCTTCACCGGACAAAAGGCGTTCTACACTCTCACGGTATTCGTTGAGACTGACGGAATAATCTTCGAACCATTCGGAGATTTTGCGTTGCGTATCAAAACCCGATTGCCCTTCGCCTAAAGCGTCGCATTGCTCATATATTCCTATGCTGTCTTGCGCAAGCTGCTCGATAGTAGCGCCCAGAGCGGCGAACGGAAGCTTGTGCGCCTCAAATATGAAATAACCCAACCGTACTAATCGGTTTTTTAACGGCATTGAACGGTCTTGAAGCAGCTTTATGCATACGGCACGGAGCTTTTTATAAGTTTCCGAATGCGCCTGGTCGTGAGTAAGAGCCGGTAGCTTGAAATCAAAGCAAAGCCTTATTTCCTCAAAAACCAGCTTGTCCCGCCTGTATATTAGTATTTCTGCGACTTTTTCACAACTGGCGGAGCAAGAACACTCATAAGAGTATTTTTGTCTGACGGCTCGAGGATAATATCTGCAAATGGACGGCAGCGCCTTTTCGCCGCATTCCTTGTGCAGCGCGCACAGACCGCTCGAAAGGCGCATCGGACAATACCCTTCTCCGTCCTGCCTAATAGCGCGGTAGCGCTCCATATCTTGAATATCTGTGGGAATAAAAGCGCAATCCAACTGCTTACGCAGTCTTTTTGAGCAACAAAGCCCCATGAGCTTGAAATACTCCTCGAACGACACTATTACTTGCCATCCGCGGCAGCAAGTGCATCTGCAAGAAGAGCCTTTGCAGACAAAACCTCGGTAATAATCCGGTACTAAAAATATTTGTGTAACCGACATACAATTTTTTAATTACCCCTTTATGCTATTTGGCATTATAAGGCAATTATGAGATTATAAAATCTCAAAGTCAAATAAAAAAATAGAAAATTTCGGCTTTATTTGCGCAAGAAAATGCAATCAAAAAGCGCCCCAA
>JAQVME010000116.1 GCA_028703745.1 Clostridia bacterium | reverse complement strand
CTCGATCACCACCATCGGGCTGATCAGCATCGACGACCCCACCGAGTACGGTATCGCCGAGATCGACGCGAACTACCAGATCAAGCGGTTCAAGGAGAAGCCAAGCCCGGGAGAGATCTAAGTATGTCCATAAGCTTGTCAGCGAAGGTCATGTCGACTTTGATGTCGGGATCTATGTTGTTCTTGACCTTTACAAGACTGATGATGCCCATGTTGATACCCTGAATCATCACCTCTGCGAGTTTGCTTGAAGAACGGTCGGTAATGGTGTTTAGCAGCAGACTGCCGTACATCATAGCCTTGTTCAAAAAGGTCGACGCGCGCAAATCGTAGCCGTTTGTCGCCGCTTGAAGCTCTATTTCCTTTGTCAAAGCCTTATAGCTGTTATATTGTCGGAAAAGAATACTTTTCAGCGCCTTGTCTTTTATCATAGGACGGATGACTTCGACGCTTTGCATACCCTGGGTGGCGCTCTTGTATACCTCTTGCAACAGCTCAAGCTGGTCGAGCTCGCCCGCCGAAATTTCTTCCGGAGTTATTTCCTCGTCGAGTACCTTTTTTAACCTTGTGCTCTGAAGGTTTTCGTTTAACTCGTTTTGAGATTGTTGTTTCTTTTGCTGTACCTCTGCCATGTTTAATCACTCCTTTTATTTTAGCTTGTACACCGCTGAGTTTTTTATGCGCACGGGCGCATATTTTCTTTAATAAATAAAGGAGTTTTGCGTCAAAAGCCCGCATGGCTCGGCGCAGTTGGTCCTTGAGTAGCGTTCGAAGTATTGCCGCGCCGCAAAAAAAGCAGACCAAAGCATATAGTTTTATTTGACCATCGTAAAAAAAATGAGAGACCGCGAGAAAAATTCCGCACAGCAGCATTGCCGAAAGCATGTCGGCAACCGGTTCAAAAAATTTTTCGCATGACAGAGCTCTAAAAAATTCGTATGCGGCATAGCCCGCGCAACCCGCGGCAAAGAAAAGTAGCGAAAAAAAAGGCTGGACCAAGGTATCCATTTATTTGAAGATTCTTTTGACCAGCGACACTTTTTCTTGTTTTTTGCCATAAACAAAAGATGCCACCGTACCCTTGAGCACCAGGGTTTGCCCCTTTATGTCGAGGTCTAGCACCGTCAAGTTCTCGCCCTTTACGGTAATCGAGTCGTTTACAAGCGCCGCAATTACGGTTTTTGAATCAAAACTGTCGACATTTGTTACTCCCGTAACCGTGAGCGTGCCTTTTTCGAGATGAACGCTATGCTCTTTTATTAATTGCTCCATATGGCCTCCGTTTATACATTATTAAGCATTGGAGGTATGTATGCTTGACTATTAGAAATAATATAAATATAATCAAATATATGAAAGATTTTGAAATATCGGAAAAACACGGCTCATGGTTCAGGCTTGACAATTCGGCGGCCGTATATCCAATGATTATTACACTAAAGACACAGAGCTTATTCCGTCTGGGAGTAGAGCTAAACAGCTATATTGACCGTGACGACCTCGAAAAAGCCCTGAAAGTAACCTTTAAGAGGTATCCTTCATTCGAAGTTGAGCTTTCGCAAGGCTTTTTCCGCCATTATTTTGTATCCAACAACAGACGTCCTTTTGTACGCGCCGACGACGGCTCGCTGCTGAAAAAAATTGATTTCCGCCAAAACAAAGGGTATCTTTTGCGTGTCACTTATTACAAGAGAAAGATATTTGTTGATTTTTTCCACGGACTTTGCGACGGCAGCTCTGCGCTTGAATTTTTCAAAACGCTGATATATTATTATCTTGCCGAGCGCGGCGAGCAGTTGTCCGCCGACGGCGTCAAGACGGTTGACCAACCGCTAAACCCTGAAGAATTTAAGGACGGCTTCAAAGAAAACTATCAGAAATTCAACTTCAAAAAAGGCATGGAAAAAATGACAGGCGGCGGCGCCTTTCAAATAAAAGGAACCTACTTCAAAAGGGAGGGTTTCGGGCTTATTCAAGGAACAGTAGACACAAAAGAGCTGCTTGCCCTCACAAAGAAATTCGGCTGTAGTTTGACGGTGCTTATTGCTGCAATAGCTATGCTTTCAGCAACCAAAGCGCACCATAAGGGCAGCTCAAAACGCAATCTTATAGTTTTTTTGCCTATTAACCTGCGAAGGTTCTATCCGTCGGAATCCATTTATAATTTTACAAGTTTTGCCAAATGCAGTCTGAATCCGGACGTCGTGCCCCGCGAGCTTGAGAGCTATATCTCCGTAATAAAAGAACAGCTGGCAACCCAGCTGGAAAAAAAGGAGCTTGACCTCAAGGTAAGCTTTACTTCACTCATGGACAAAAAACCGTTGCTGAAATTTATGCCGCTTGTCATAAAGTCGTTCTTTGCCAAGCTCGTAAAGAATTTCACGGGTAGCGCAAAACAGACGATGATTATCTCGAACCTGGGCAACGTGTATATGCCCGGCGGCGCAGACTTTATTGATAATTTTACCTTTATGCTGAATTGCGGCAGAAAGACGCCCAACAATATGGGCATAGTGTCCTACAACAACAAGACGGTCATTTCCTTTACGCGGCAGATAGTCGGCACGGAGATTGAACGGCAGTTCTTTACCACCCTCAGCGGTATGGGACTGGGCGTTGCGGTGGTCAGCAATATGCGGGAGGTATAATATGCGCTGTCAAAAATGCAATGTTGAAATAAACTGCAAAACCTTGGAGTGCCCTCTTTGCCACGAAAGGCTTGACACGACGGAGGATGCAAAAAAAGAAATACAAAGGACGGAACGGGCGTTCCCCGAGCGCTCAAAGAACCGACCTAAGGCAACGACTCCGCTCAACAAGCTATATTTGATTATATCCTTTAATATTATGCTGATATCCATTACAACAAACATCATTGTCACGCCCAAGGTCTATTGGTCGCTAATCGTGCTGGGCTTCTTGCTGTATTTATATTTCTTTTTGAGATATACCATCATGAGCTACAGGCATTTCAACTCCAAGATTTTCACTCAAGCCGTAGCGCTTATAGCCGTTTTTATTCTTATACAGCAGGTGATGGGCAAAAATTTGTGGATATATGAATATATCTTGCCCGCCATAGTTTTTCTTTCTATGGTTACGATAGGAGCGTATATCTTAATAAATATTGAAAACGCCAGAAAATATATCTTCAGCCTGTTCCTTGTTGCCATGCTCGGACTGCTGCCGCTACTGATAGTGGTATTCACCCGTCAACACGTGGTGTGGCCTGCGATAGTAGTCGCGGCTACGTCCGGCAGCATAATTCTCACCGCCATCATCCTCGCCCACAAAATCTTGTGGGGAGAATTCAAACGGATTTTTCATATCTAAAGAGTATTATTTTATGGTATCTAAGAACTCTATGAGTTTCTGCCAGCAGACCTTAGTGCCTTTCAAATAAGGCAGAAGGTGGAAACAATGTCCTTCATTGTAGTCCTTTGCGTGGTAGGAAAGCACCTTTGCGCCCGCGGTTTTTAGCTTTTCTTCAAGCATTTCTCCCTGTCCGCCGCAGAAAGAGTCCTTAACCGCCGTCACGATGAAGGTGGCCGGCCATTTTTCGGTGGCGTATTCGATAAGATTTATGGCGTCAATCAAGGGATAATCCGCGAGGTTTCCGGCGTCGTCTTGAATTTTGAAGCCCAGCAAGCATTCTGCGACGTTCTTTGAAATATCCAGAGGTGTGGGGCGGCACATGGATTTTATGGGGTCAAAAAGTCCGCAGAAGGTGACAAGCGCAGCCAGCTTGCCATTATAGAACGGGAGGTCGAGCCGCTTGCGGTAGTTTTCGTCACAGCTTGCAAGCGCCGCAGCGGCAGCATAATACGCGCCTGCCGAATCTCCGGAGATGACAATCTTGTCTGTGTCAAGGTCGTATTTTTCGGCTATTGTAAGCAAATAATTCATAGCGTTAAGCGTGTCTTCCGTGCCTGCCGGCAGAGGGTATTGCGGCGCTAAGCGGTAATTTATGTTATAAACGAACCATCCGTTGTCGGCGATAAAGGAGCAGAAGGTCGAACGGTGTCGCTTGTCTCCGCGCACGAAGCCTCCGCCGTGGACGTTTATGAAAACCGGATACTTGCCCTGCTTTTTTTTCGGGTTGTAATATACGTCGGCTTTTGTTAAGTCTCCGTATCTGTCATCAAACGTAAGGTTATTTTCCCGCACAACGTCGGGAAAACGTTTGTAATTCCTCGGATAGTGAAAAATCAAGTCGCTCGCCTTGAAAAATATTCTGGACCTTTCCATACTCCCTCCAACAATAACTATATATATGATAAAATATCACTGAAATAGCAAAATGTCAATATTCATCGCGCTATAAAAGCTTGTTTTTGCGTAATTCTCTGTTCAAACGGCATCTTGATTGCATCAGCAGCAACGACAAGATTTACCCGCCGAGTCGGGTTTTTGCTACGGCGGCAATGATTTTTTCGACATTTTTTGTTTGGAAATCTCCTATAGTTCTCATTTGATTATTATAGCACGGGTTTTGGGGTTAAGAATAGTCGAATATGGAATAATTTATTTTATAAAAACGGTGGGGGGAACGATGAAAAACAAACCGAACCATTTGAAAAATGAAAAATCACCTTATCTTTTGCAGCACGTCTACAATCCCGTGGACTGGTATCCGTGGGGAGAGGAAGCGTTGCATAGAGCCGAAAACGAGAACAAGCCTCTGTTTATCAGCATAGGCTACAGTACTTGTCATTGGTGCCACGTCATGGCGGAAGAGAGCTTTGAGGACAATGAAGTGGCGGAACTGCTTAACGGAAACTTTGTTTCTATAAAGGTAGACCGCGAGGAAAGACCGGACATTGACAATATATATATGAACGCATGCGTGACTATGAACGGACAGGGCGGCTGGCCGTTGACCATCATTGCCACGCCTTTGCAAAAACCTTTTTTTACGGCTACGTACCTGCCTCCAAGAACGGCAATGGGCAGAGCGGGACTGGTGGAAATTCTCAGCAACGTAATAATGCAGTGGCAAGGCGGCGGTAAAAAACTCAAGGACTACGGCGAGGATTTTACTAATTTTCTAAAAGACAGTATAACAGCGGAAAATGCCGCCGATGTGACGGGCAGCAAGCTTTTCGAGCAAGTTTTTTCGGAGTTTGAACACAGTTTTGACAAAAGTTACGGCGGCTTCGGGAGCGCGCCAAAGTTTCCGTCGGCGCACAATCTTATGTTTCTGATGCGCTACGCGCACTTCGAAAAGTGTGACAAGGCAATTGAAATGGTGGAAAAAACACTTACTAGTATGTACAG
>JAQVME010000115.1 GCA_028703745.1 Clostridia bacterium | reverse complement strand
ATACTGAAGTTTTGCGCCACAATCACTACAGTAGTCCATGTAGATACTGTAAGAATATACTTCACCACTTTCAGTAAGGAAATGCTTACCACATTTAAGTTGTTTACTGCCCACTACAACTGGAACAGCACTCCTGATATCGCAACGATAAAAAGAAGAAAGCCGAATACGGCGAGATAGCTATAAAAGGTCTGGCACAGAAACACCGTGGTAATATATACAATGGACAGCACCAGTTTGGTTCTGGGGTCCATTTTGTGTAAAAAGCTGTCGCCGGGATAAAATTGCCCGAAGGTGACGTCTCTATTCATGTCTGCCTCCGAGCTTGGATATTATTTGTGCATAAAGAGATGCAATATCAAGCGCTGGCTCCGTTATGTGAAAGCCTTTTTCGGCGAGCAAATTTTTGATTTTTACCGTAGTAGGCAAGTCCAGCCCCAACGCCGGCAGTTCGTCCTTTTTTTCGAACAGTTCCGCGGGCGTCAAGTCGTAGACCAGTCTGGAACTATCCAGCACGATAATTCTGTCGGTGTAAGCGGCTATTTCGTCCATGTTATGACTTATCATTATGATGGTCTTTATGGCGCCGCCCTTGAGTTTTGTGATAAGCTCGAGTATATCTCTTTTGCCCACAGGGTCCAGCCCCGCGGTGGGCTCGTCAAGTATGAGTATCTCTGGATTATAGGCTAGCACACCGGCTATTGCCACCCTTCTTTTCTGTCCGCCCGAAAGCTCGAACGGCGAACGGTCCTTTATTTCATCGAAAGACAGCCCCGCGAGTTCTATGGCGCGCTTTGCCGATTCGTACGCGTGAGCCTCGGACATTCCGAAGTTTTTTGGTCCGAACATAACGTCTCTCAAGACGGTTTCGTCAAAAAGCTGGTATTCGGGGTATTGGAAAAGCATGCCTATACCCTTGCGTAGCAGCTTATAATCTATCTTCCTAGCCGACAGGTCAATACCAAAAACCCGCAGCTTTCCGCTTTGGAGTTTGACAAGCCCATTAATGTGTTGAATAAGCGTGGATTTTCCGCTACCCGTAGCTCCTATAAGCCCGACAAACTCGCCCTCCCGTATGGAAAGCGTAATATCTTGAAGCGCTCGCTTTTCGTAAGGCGTTCCCGGCATATAGGTAAATGAAAGGTTTTCTATAACAACCGACATATTTCCTCCGCCAGCTCCTCAACAGTCAAACAGTCGTCAACCGCGTATCCGTCCATTTTCAGCATATGCGCTATCCTGCTTGCCACGGGCATATCCAGTTTTGCTTGAATTATAGCTTTGTAGTTCCCAAACACTTGTTTTGGTGTACCGAAGTCGATTATTTCGCCTTCGTTCATGATATATACTTTGTCGGCGGAAACGGCTTCTTCCATATAATGCGTGATAAGAATTACCGTCATACCCTGTCCGTTCAGGCTACGCACAACCTCAAGCACCTCTTTTCTGCCCTTGGGATCGAGCATGGCGGTGGACTCGTCGAGAATAAGTATCTCGGGTAGCATGGCAAGAATGGCGGCGATAGCTATTCTTTGCTTCTGTCCTCCGGAAAGCTTGAAGGGAGTGTGCTTTTTGTGCTCCAGCATACCTACCGCAGAAAGCGCCCAGTCTACGCGACGGATTATTTCGTTGCGCTCAATGCCGAGATTCTCGGCGCCGAAGGCTATGTCGTCCTCGATTATACTCGCCACCATCTGGTTATCGGGGTTCTGGAATACCATACCGACTTTGCTTCGTATTTCAAAAATGCGCTTTTCTTCCTTGGTGTTTATGCCGTTGACAATTACGTCCCCGACGTCGGGAAGCAGAAAGCCGTTGAAAAGCTTGGCAAGCGTGGACTTTCCGCTGCCGTTGTGTCCCAAGAGCACGACGAATTCGCCCTGCTTTATGTCAAGGTCGATATTCTTTACGCCCACGGTGCTTTCGTCATTGCCGCTTTTGTAGCTGTAATGCACGTTTTTTAATTCAATTACACTTTTCATTCAAAATAGTATACCATAGAATGTATCCTCTGACAAATATTTATGATTATAAATTATTGGCTATCCTCATACAAAATAGCCTCCAAAAGGTTTGACTAATGCGAAAAGTTGAGTTTATAATATAGTGACGTAACGGACTATATAATTAATAAAATAATTCTTATAGCTAATAATAAAATAATTAAAAAGATAAATACTTATACGGAGGTTCTAATGAGTAAAAAAATGACTGTTGACGGGAATACCGCTGCCGCTCACGTAGCGTATGCCTTTAGCGAGGTTGCCGCAATATTTCCTATTACACCGTCTTCGCCTATGGCGGAATTCGCCGACGAATGGGCTGCCCAAGGCAGAAAAAATATGTTCGGTCAAGAGCTGAGACTTGCCGAGATGCAATCCGAAGCGGGAGCGGCGGGAGCCGTACACGGCGCGCTTGTCGCCGGCGCAATGACGACCACCTTTACGGCGTCGCAGGGGCTGCTACTTATGATACCCAACATGTACAAAATAGCAGGCGAACTTATGCCCTGCGTTTTCCATGTGTCGGCAAGAGCTCTTGCGGCTCACGCGCTAAACATATACGGCGACCATGCCGACGTCATGGCGTGCCGTCAAACGGGCTTTGCAATGCTCTGCGCCAACTCCGTCCAGGAAGTAATGGATTTGAGCCTTGTTTCACACCTTGCTACACTGAAGTCAAGAGTACCCTTCTTGCATTTCTTTGACGGTTTCAGAACCAGCCACGAAGTAAGCAAAATCGACGCTATTGATTACGACGATATGAAAAAGCTTGTCGACATGAAAGACGTATACGACTTCAAGTCAAGAGCGCTGAATTCAGAACACCCCGTGCAGAAAGGCACGGCGCAGAACGGAGATATATATTTCCAGAACAGAGAGGCGTGCAACCTATATTACGACAACGTTCCCTCTATCGTTTCTGATTGTATGAAACAGGTTACGGAGCTTACCGGCAGACCGTACGACCTTTTTGATTATTACGGCGCTCCGGATGCAGACAAGGTTATTGTCATAATGGGCAGCGGCGCCGAAACAGTCGCCGAAACCGTTGATTACCTGAACGCCAGAGGTCAAAAAACCGGTCTTATCAAAGTCAGGCTTTTCCGCCCCTTTGAAGTCAGCGCCTTCCTTTCGAAGATACCCGCCACCGCCAAATATATTTCGGTGCTGGACAGAACCAAAGAACCCGGCTCCATCGGAGAACCGCTTTATCTGGACGTGTGCACTTCGCTCAAAAACAGCGCAATACAGGTGCTTGGCGGACGGTACGGCATGGGCTCGAAGGAATTCACTCCGACTATGGTGGGCGCCATTTATGCCAATATGGGCAGCGAAAACAAGAACCACTTCACCGTGGGTATTCTCGACGATGTCAGCTTCTGCTCGCTTCCTACAGGCGATTTCATAAACGCCTCCCCTGCGAGCGCCATACGTTGCAAGTTCTACGGACTGGGCTCCGACGGCACGGTAGGCGCCAACAAGAACTCCATAAAGATTATCGGCGACCACACCAACAAATACGTGCAGGGTTATTTCCACTACGACAGCAAAAAGTCCGGCGGCATCACCATTTCGCATTTGAGGTTCGGCGACGAGCCCATCAGGAGCGCATACCTTATCGATCAGGCAGATTTTGTGGCTTGTCACACTCCCAGCTATATCTTCCGCTATGACATGCTGAGCTCTCTCAGAGAGGGCGGCACCTTCCTGCTTAATAGCATTTGGGAGCCGGAAGAAATGCAAAAGGAACTGCCCGCAAAAATTAAAAATCTCCTTGCCAAGAAAAAAATCAAGTTTTTCACCATAGACGCTATGAAGATAGCACAAAAAATCGGACTGGGCGGCAGAATAAACGCCATTATGCAAGCAGCCTTCTTCAAGCTTGCAAACATCTTGCCTTACGCCGACGCGGAGAACTATATGAAAGCCGCCGTCAAAAAGACCTATGGCAAAAAGGGTGACGCCGTAGTAAACATGAACTACGCCGCTATCGACAACGCCATAAATGAGCTCAAAGAAGTCAAGGTCCCTGCAGAATGGGCGACGGCGACCGAAGGCGCTCCTCTTATCAGCCTTGCCGAGAACGATTATTTCAAGGATTTCATCAATCCCGTACTTGCTCAGGAAGGCGACTCCCTCCCCGTGTCAAAATTCAGCGCAGACGGCACGGTTCCCACAGGCACCACGAGATTTGAGAAGCGCGGCATAGCCGTCGCCGTTCCCAAATGGATAAAAGAGAATTGCATACAGTGCAATCAGTGCTCCTTCGTCTGTCCGCACGCCACCATACGTCCGGCGCTTGCCACCCCCGAAAAACTCGTTAACAAGCCTGTCGGCTTCGAGACTAAACCGGCTACCGGCTTCAAAGGCTACGAATTCAGGGTACAGGTCAGCCCGTACGACTGCACGGGCTGCGGCTCCTGCGCCAATGTTTGCCCCGCCAAAGAAAAAGCTCTTGTCATGAGACCCGTTGCCGAGGCTATCGCAGAAGAGGCCGAGAACTGGGAATATTTCGAGAACCTTCCTGAGAACGACAAGGTCTACAAAAACAACTCCATAAAAGGCAGCCAGTTTGCTAAGCCTTTGTTCGAATTCAGCGGCGCTTGCGCCGGATGCGGAGAAACACCCTATATAAAACTAGTTACTCAGCTTTTCGGCGACAGAATGATAATAGCCAACGCAACAGGTTGCACCTCCATCTACGGCGGTTCGGCGCCTACCTGTCCCTACACGAAGAACGACGATGGCAGAGGTCCGGCATGGGCAAACTCGCTGTTTGAGGACAACGCAGAATTCGGCTACGGCATAAATCTTGCCGTCACGCAGAGAAGGAACAAACTCAAAGAGGACATGCTTGCAACGATGGACGGAGTAGGCGAAGAAACCCGCGCCGCCTTCAACAGCTGGATAGAAGGCATGAGCGATTCCGAAAACACGAAGGAACTCAGCGCCAAGGTGAAAGAAGCACTAGCGAAGGAAGTAGGCACGACAGAAACAGCCGAGGCCCTCGAACGCATAAAAGCAAACGCTGACATGCTGGTAAAACAGTCGGTATGGATATTCGGCGGCGACGGCTGGGCGTATGATATCGGCTACGGCGGTCTTGACCACGTGCTTGCCATGGGCGAGGACGTAAATATTCTCGTGCTTGACTCCGAAGTATACTCCAATACCGGCGGACAAGCAAGCAAGTCAACTCCTACGGGCGCTATCGCAAAATTTGCCGCATCGGGCAAGAAGACCAAGAAGAAGGACCTCGGAATGATGGCAATGA
>JAQVME010000114.1 GCA_028703745.1 Clostridia bacterium | reverse complement strand
CACCACCAATATTTTCAGAGCCAAAAACGGAGAGAAGCTGGGACTTACTTTCACGGAGATTTTGTCGCCGACGGAAAGCAGCATTTTGATGTACAGGGAGGGCGTTGCCGATCTAATGCTCGAACCCTCTGAAATAAACGGCGATTACATAAAAAGCGCCAAAGCCGTAGTAATCTCGGGAACGGCGCTTTCTGTTAGCCCTTCGCGAGAGGCGGCGCTGAAAGCAATGTATCTGGCGAAGAAGCAGGGCACAAAAATAGTATTTGACATTGATTACCGCCCCTACAGCTGGCAAAACACCGACGAAATAGCCGTTTACTATTCCCTTGTAGGCGAAAAGAGCGACATAATTATGGGCTCGCGCGAAGAATTTGACCTTATGGAAGCGGTGACCTCAAAAGGCAGAAGCGACCGCGAGAGCGCCGAATATTGGATGAGTCAAGGCAACAAAATAGTTGTCATCAAACACGGCAAAAAAGGCTCTACGGCTTATACTCCGGACGGCGCCTACAACATAAAGCCCTTTCCCGTGGTAGCGCTCAAGTCCTTTGGCGGCGGTGACGGCTACGGCTCGGCGTTCATATATTCGTTGCTCGAGGGCTACGACATTATGGAGTGTCTTGAGATGGGCAGCGCATCGGCTTCGCTTCTTGTCAAGGCTCACGGCTGCTCGCTGTTTATGCCTACGGTTGAAGAAATAAAGAGCTTTATTGCCGAAAGCAAGGCGCAATACGGCGAAATGATTGCGCGAGGATAAAAGAGATGTTTAGTTACCCAAAGTTCGATAAAAGAGGTACTCAAACCCTTGCTACGCTTGACGGAAAGAACAAAGATATGCTTATGGATATCACCGTTCACAAGTTGAAGGCGGGCGAAGAATTGTTGCTCCTTGAGCATGATGCCGAAGCGGCGGCGCTGCTGCTTTATGGCGCGGTGACGTTTGATTATAATAATACCGTAGTCGAAGTTTCGCGAGCCGATATGTTCGTTGATTTGCCCTCATGTTTGCATGTCAGCAGGAATACGGCAGTCATTATTACTGCTCTTAAGGACAGTGAGATACTCATTCAAGGCACACAAAATGAAAGAAACTTTCCCGCAAAGCTATATCTTCCCGCCGACATAGAGAAAACCGTGTCTTGCGGCGGCAAATGGGAGAACACAGCCAAGCGCGAGGTCATCACGGTTTTTGATTATTTCAATGCGCCGTATTCCAATATGGTGCTGGGAGAAATCTTTGTGCCTCAAGGCAGATGGTACAGTTATATACCGCACCATCATCCGCAACCAGAGGTCTATTATTACAGGTTCCAACGTCCCGAGGGCTTCGGCGCCTGTTTTATCGGAGAAAAAGCCTATACGGTTAAGGACGGCAGTTGCGGCGCCTTCCCGGGCGGCAAGACTCACGCGCAGGTGACGGCTCCCGGCTATCCCTTGTATTGCTGCTGGATGATAAGACACCTCGACGGCAACCCGTGGAAAAGAACGAGAACCGACGACGAAAGATATACGCATCTTTTGCGCGAATAGGAGTGTTTTTATGAAAATGACGGTTGGAGAAGCCATAATAAGATTTCTGGACAATCAGTATGTTTCGTTCGACGGCGAGCAAAGCAAGCTGGTCGAAAGAGTATATACGGTGTTCGGACACGGTTGTGTGCTGGGAGCCGGTGAGGCGCTGGCAATGGCGGAGCATTCCTTGAAGGTTATGCAAGGCAAGAATGAGCAGGGCATGGCGCAAGCCGCCACGGCTTACGCAAAGCAAAATAACAGACGCAAAATTATACCGTGCTTTTCTTCCATAGGACCCGGCGCGGCGAACATGGTAACGGCTGCTGCAACGGCAACCGTCAACAATATACCGCTATTGCTTTTCCCCGGAGACACCTTTGCTTCGCGGCAACCCGATCCGGTGCTGCAACAGGTGGAACAAAGCTACGACGCAGGAATTACCACCAACGACGCATTCAAGCCCGTAGTAAAATATTTCGACAGAATACACCGCCCGGAAATGCTTATGGCGGCTTTACTCAACTCTATGAGAGTGCTGACTGACCCCGCGGAGACAGGAGCCGTCTGCATAGCGTTGCCGCAAGATGTGCAAGGCGAAAGCTACGATTTTCCACAAGAGTTTTTACAAAAACGCGTTCACGGCATATGCCGCAACGCGCCTTCCGCCGAGAATGTACAAGCGGCGGCGGCGCTTATAAGGAATTCGAGAAAGCCGCTTGTTGTCGTCGGCGGCGGCGCAAGGTATTCCGAAGCCGGGCAAGCCATAACGGACTTTGCCGACAAGCGCAACATTCCTGTTGCCGAAACGCAGTCAGGCAAAAGCGTAATAGCCTCCTCGCACCCCTTGAATTTGGGCGGCATAGGAGTAACGGGCAATTTGGCGGCAAACGCAATAGCCGCTGAAGCCGATTTGATTATCGGAATAGGTACTAGATTCAGCGATTTTACCACGGCGTCAAAATCACTTTTTTCCAAGGCAAAGGTCGTCACCATCAATACCAGCCGTTTCCATGCCATGAAGTTGGACGCGGAAGCGCTTGTAGGCGACGCGCAAGTAGGCGTCAAGGCTCTCGGAGAGCTTACGAAAGACTATAAAAGCCGGTATAAAGGCGAAATAATGCAAGCAAAAAAGGCTTGGCAACACGAATACGACAGACTTGCTGAAGCATCTTACGGCGCAGATTTCAGCGCAGAGGTCGACGAGATGACGCCGGGTACGGTAGACGATTTTAACGCTATCAGCGGCGCGGAGATTTGCCAAACCGCCGCCATAGCCTTAATAAGAAAAAAAATAGCTGCCGACGCTATCATAGTCGGCGCCAGCGGCAGTCTCCCAGGCTGTCTGCAACGGATGTGGACGACGGATGCGCCCTACACCTACAACATGGAATACGGCTATTCCTGTATGGGCTATGAAATAGCCGGAGCGTTGGGCGCCAAGCTGGCTTGTCCGGACAAAGAGGTTTACGCCATGGTAGGCGACGGCAGCTATCTCATGCTGCATTCCGAAATGGTGACGGCAGTTCAGGAGAAGCAAAAAATTGATGTGCTACTCTTTGATAACGGCGGCTTCGGCTGCATAAACAACTTACAGATGGGAAGCGGCATCGATTCGGCGTGTACGGAGTTCAGGATACGCGAGGGCGAACAGCAGATACCTAAAGGCAACTTTTTAAGCATTGATTACGCTATGAGTGCAAGAGCATACGGGTTCAAGGGTTATACGGCTTCCACGCTGGAGGAGCTAGAAAAAGCGCTTGACGACGCAAGGCGCCAGACAGTTTGCACACTCATAGACATTAAGGTGCTACCCAAGACCATGACCCACGGCTACGGCGGCTGGTGGAATACAGGTTGCAGCACGTTGCCGAGGACGGAGAAAGCCGCAGGCACGCTCGCAGAAAAAAAGCAAAAACTCAACACTTCAAGAAAATATTAAAAACGGAGAAAATTAGTATGTTAAACAAGAAAAAAGTTTTTATCGGAATAGCCCCAATAGCTTGGACAAACGACGATATGCCCGAGCTGGGAGCGGAGAACAGCTTTCAGCAATGCCTTAGTGAAATGGCTTTGGCGAAATACAAGGGCTGCGAAATAGGCTCAAAATATCCCTCGAAGCTCAAGGACCTAAAAAAGGCTCTGAAGCTTCGTAAACTCAGAATAGCCAACTGCTGGTTCTCCACCTTTTTGCTCACCGAGGATTATGCCAAAGTTGAGAAGGAATTCCTCAAGAAATGCAAATTCCTGAAATCTTTGGGCGCCAAGGTGATAGGCGTCAGCGAGCAGAGCTACAGCATTCAGGGCAAGCCCCTGCCCGTGTTTGATGCAAAATACGTTATGAACGACGCGGAATGGACAAGGCTTTGCGACGGACTCAACAAGCTGGGCGCCGCCGCCAAGAATATCGGAATGACGATGACCTTTCACCACCATATGGGCACGGTAGTACAAACCGAAAAGGAAATCGACAGAATGCTTGCATCGACCGATTCGGAAAAGGTGTTTTTGCTCTTTGACAGCGGACATTTGGCTTATTGCGGCGAGAATTATTTGAGTGTATTAAAAAAACACGTTAACAGAATAAAGCACGTGCATTTGAAGGATATCAGACCCGACGTAGTGGCAATAGTCAAGAAGGACAAGCTAAGCTTCCTTGATGGAGTAAGAAAGGGAGCCTTCACCGTGCCGGGCGACGGCAGTATAGATTTTGCGCCGATAATCGACATCTTAGATACCAATGGCTACGAGGGCTGGTTGCTTGTCGAGGCAGAACAGGATCCCGCTGTGGCAAATCCGCTTGAGTATGCGTTGAAAGCGCGGAAATATATAAAAAAATTGACGAAAATATAATATTAAAAAGGAGATTATGATGGAAATATTAAAGTATTTTACCAACAACAAGTACGTTGAATCAAAAACCACGAAGTATTACGAAGTTTACAACCCGTCCACCGGGGAGCTTATAGCAAAATGTCCCAGACTGCTTACCTCAGAGATAAAGGATGTCATAAATAACGCCGCCGAGGCCTACAAAAAATGGTCGAGAGTGCCCGTAACAAAAAGGGTGCAGATTCTTTACAAAGTCAAGCAGCTTATCGACGAAAATATCGAGGAGCTTTCCATGCTTGTCGCAAAAGAACACGGCAAGGTGTACGACGAGGCAAAGGGCGATGTCTTGAAGGCGAGAGAGGGCACGGAGCTTGCTATCTCTATGCCTTTGCTTATGCAAGGCGATTCGCTTCTGGATACCTCTACAGGTTATGATACCGTGCTTTACCGCGAGCCGCTGGGCGTATTCGCGGGTATTTCGCCGTTCAATTTTCCCGCTATGATACCCATGGGTTGGATGGCGCCGAATTGTATAGCCGCCGGCAACACTATGGTTATGAAGGTGGCGGGAGCCACGCCTATGACCTCGCTGCGTTTTGCCGAGATATATCGCCAGGCGGGACTTCCTGACGGTGTGCTGAACGTCATTTCCTGCGATAGGAACGACACTCAAGAACTTCTTACTAACCCCATTATTAAGGGAATATCTTTTGTCGGCTCGACGAAGGTAGGAAAATACATATATGAAACGGGCGCCGCTCACGGAAAGAGAGTACAGGCGCTTTGCGAGGCAAAGAACCATGCTCTTGTGCTGGACGACGCGCCCGTAGACAGAGCCGCCGCGGGTATCATAAACGCCTTCTGCGGTTGCGCCGGAGAAAGGTGTATGGCGTTGCCGGTAGTGGTGGCGCAGGAAGCTATCGCCGACAAACTCGTAGCCAAGATAT
>JAQVME010000113.1 GCA_028703745.1 Clostridia bacterium | reverse complement strand
TCAGCCAGCGAAATGTCTCTGTCGTTGTAGATACAATCGTCGAGCAATTCCAGCGTTTCGTCAAAATCGTCTTCGCTTATGTCCTCGAAAACAATCGTGGTATCCATATGCTTGCCGTAGAACTCCGCCTCCAACTCAGGCTTGCTGATACGCAGTCTGGTCTCCAGCTCTTCCTTGTGTCCGTAGCATTTCAGGATTTCTCTCATAGCTTTTTCTCCCATATTCTGCCGTACAGATTGAAATCGGCTTTATAGATTTGCGCCGGATAAACCTGTCCGATGTCCAGCGGAAAATCCGCCTCCAGATATACTCTGGTATCTATTTCGGGGGCGTTATGCTCAGTCCTGCCCCATAGCCTTTGCTTGTCAAAGTCTATGCCCTCATAAATAACCTCAAGAGTTTTGCCGACGTATTTCTGCTGCAGCTTCTTGGTTTTCTCGCTCCATATTCTCTCGAGTTCCTTTACTCTCGCCGCCGTAGTCTTTTTGCTGACGGCGCCATCGGTAAACTGTATTGCGGGAGTGCCCTCTTCGGGCGAATATCCGAAAAAGCCCGCATAGTCAATGCACTCCGTTCGGCTGACAAATTCCTTTAATGCGGCGTACCTTTCGTCGGTCTCACTATTGAAGCCGGCTATGAAGGTAGTGCGCACGGCTATGTCGCTGTCAATATCTTTTATCATGCCAAGCATAGCTTCTATGCCGCAACGCGTGCTTTTTCTGTTCATACGCTTCAAAACAGCATCGTCAATATGCTGAAGCGGGATGTCAAGGTATTTTGCAACTTTTTCTTCTCTTGATATAAGCTCTATCAGTTCTCTGTCTATCCTTTCGGGATAGGCATAAAGAATTCTTATTTTCCACAAATCGAGCTTGACAAGCTCTTTCAGGAGTTCTTTGAGCGCGGGTTTGCCGTACAGGTCCTTGCCATATAGCGTGGTGTCCTGCGCAACCAATATTATTTCTTTTACGCCCTGTTCGACGAGCCCTCGCGCCTCTTCCAAAAGAAGCGGCATTGCTGTCGAGCGGTAACGCCCTCTTATGTACGGAATGGCGCAATAGCTGCAGCGGTTGTCACAGCCGTCGGCTATCTTCAGATACGCATAATGGTACGGTGTGGTAAGCACCCTGCCCGCCTCATACCCGCGGTATTCGCAACTAATGTCCAGCATCCGTTCGCCGCCGTCAAGCTTTCGGATGACGTCGACAATACGGTCCTCGCTCTGCACTCCGACAAAAGCGTCAACCTCGCGCAGTCCGTCAAAAAGCTCTTTGCCGTACCTTTCGGCAAGGCAACCCGTGACTATGAGCTTCCTGCCGCCTTTTTTGTAATCCGCCATCTCAAGCACAGTTGCAATGCTTTCTTTTTTTGCCTTCTCGATGAAGCCGCAAGTATTAATTAATATGTAATCGGCTTCTTCGACGTTTTGTGTCAGTTCGTAATCTGCCTGTGTCAACAGATAGAGCATATTTTCGGTGTCAACCCTGTTTTTGTCACAGCCCAGCGATACCGCGGCTATCTTTTTTTTCATTGCTTTCCTTTTATTCCATGCCCAGCAGGTCTTCTCTCTCGTCCGGGAACATCTCCAAAAATTCTTCTACGGTTATCAGCACTTCCCTCTTTTTGTTGACGTTATCGGGCGCGCCGATATAACCCTTATCTTCAAGATAATCTATTATTTTCGCCGCGCCGTTGTAGCCCTTCTCCATTTTGCGTTGCAACATCGAGGTAGATATGCGTTTCGTCGTCAACCCGATTTTTAACGCCTCTCTCACGCTTTCCATAAAGCTGTCGTCGCTCCTTGCGGCTCTTGCCTCTGCTCCGGTTTCAAAAAGCGGCGCCGCTTCTTCCTTGCGGTATATGGCGTCGTGTATCTTTTCGTCGAAATATACCTCGTTGTTTTCGAGGATGAACGATACTATATCCTGAATTTCCTCGGGAGAGACATAAGAGCATTGAATTCTTGTCAAGTCGCCGCCCGAACCTTTTAGGAACATATCACCCTTGCCCAGCAGCTTTTCGGCGCCGTTGGATTTGAAGATGACTTGCGAATGCACATAGTCGCTGACGGCAAAAGCTATCTTTGTGTTCAGATTGTTTTGTATTTCGGAGGTTATGACGTCTTTCGTAGGGCTCTGCGTGGCAAAAATGAGATGCACGCCTGCCGCCCTGCCAATACGCGCCAGACTCGACAGCGTTTCTTCGACCTCCTTCTTCGCCTTGGTCATAAGTTCCGACGCCTCGTCTATGACGATGACTATCTTCGGTATTATTTCTAGCCCGTTCTGACGGGCGTAGGAGTTGTAGGCGTTTATGTTGACTACGCGCATATCTCTGAATTTGTTGAATCTCTGCGAGGTTTCTTCTCTTATCCATTTCAGCGCAGTGACTATCTCCGGAATGTCAACAAGCGGCTCCTTGACGAGAAGATGCGGCAGACCGAGATAGTTTATTAGCTCGACTTTCTTCGGGTCTATAAGCAGCAGTTTGACTTCCTCCGGCGAATGCTGGAACAGTATGCTGGTAATAATGGCGTTTATGCACACGGATTTGCCCGTGCCGGTAGCGCCTGCAACCAGAAGATGCGGCATTTCCTCCAGGTCGCCTATATAAGGCTTGCCTTCGAGCGTCTTTCCGAGGGCGAGTTTTATGCCCTTTTTGCCCGACTGAAACTCCTGCGTCAATATAGTCTCGCGAAGCGATACTATGCCTCTCTTCTTGTTGGGTATTTCTATGCCTATGGCGTTCTTGCCGCGTATCGGAGCAAGAATGTTGATTTCTCCGTCTGCCTCAAGCACCATTCTCAAGTCTTTCTGAAGGTTGAGTACCTTGTTGACGGAATTTCCGCTGCCCTGCGCCAGTCTCAATTCGTATCTTGTCACCGTAGGACCTTTTATGGCATTGAATACCTCGGCGGAAATGCCGAAATCCTCGAGGGTTCTTTCAAGGATTTCTTTGTGTTTATTGTATTGTTCCTCCGTCAAAGCGGCGTCATAGCCCTCCACCGCGTGGTTTTTTAACAGACCTGCATGGGGATAAATGAAAGGGCGCGGCTCGGGCTTTGCTTCGACTTTGGGCTCTGACCTAGGCGCAATTTCTTCCTTTGCTAACGGTGACGGTTCTTCTTTTTTTTGCGGCTTTTCGAATAGTATCCGACGTGTATCGGCGAGACTGCCCGACCGTCTCTCGACGGCTTTTTCGTAGCCTGTTTTATATTCAGCCTGTCCGTAAGAAATGGGCGCACTCTCCTCAGATGTCCGGCGAGGAACGATTGGCGCCGTTTGCGGGGTATAATTGGGGCGAGGTGTTTCCGTTGCCGGCTCTTCACTGTCAAAAATAATTTTTTCTTCGCCGAGGGCTGCGCTTGAGCCCTTTTCCGGACTATAGGGATTTATGGCAAACGGCTTCTCCTTGTTCTGCCGAGGTGCTTCGCTTGCGCCGTAGCGATTGCGATAATCCTCCTCCAGCGTCGTGCCGAGAAGCATTTCTTTCGCCTTGCTGGTTTTCTTAGTCTGAATAAAATTGTTGGTGTACCATTGGTCCTGCGGCTTTATGAGCGGGGCGTCAATGTTCGGCAGAATTTCATAAGGATTTTCCTTTTTTTCTTCTTTTTTAAGCTTTAGCTCGTCAATCGTATAAGTCTTCGTTGGCACGGTCTTTACGGGACGGGGCGTATCTCCGAAAAGCAGCTTCCGCGCGTCCGGCGCAGGCTTCTCGAACTCCTCGACGGTAAGGGGCGCCGCCTCTTCTTCTTGCTTTTCTAGGTTCATGACCTGAAGCTTGGAGGAAGGCTGCTTCTGCGAGGTCGCCAGCCTTTCAAATAACTTTTTCTTAGATTTTGATTGCGAACCGCCTTCTTTTTTCACAAGGAGCGGAAAAACGGCGACGAAAAGCAACGCGGATGTAACAAAGAGCAGCAGTAGCAGAGAAATAAGGTAGCCGGCGGTAATCACGAGTATCGAACTTACTGCCGAGGCAAGAGTGCCGCCGACAGTAGCCGACGAAAACGTGCCGAAAATATATCCGCCCCAGCCGCTGACGGCAAGCTCTTTTGCCAGCCCGACGTGCAGAGTCAATATAAAAGAGGCAAAGACACCGATATACAGCGCCATTTTTTTCTTTGGAAGGGAAATCTTGTAGCCCTTGAAAACGCAGAGCAGCATAGCCGCAAGCGCGGCAACGTATGCGTATACTGCGTAGCCGAATATACCGATAAAAATTTTGTTAAAATACGGGATGCACAAAAATATAATCAGCAAAAGCAGCGAAACAAGCGCCGCCAGCCTTTCTTTCGAGCCGAGTTTTGGGATTTTTTTCTTCATACGTCTTCCTTCCCTTTCAGTTCGCTAAACGCGTAGCCCTGTTTTTCGGAGGTGCCGTATTGTCTTTTGAAGTTCTCGCGGTTCTTTGTTATGTATCGCTGATAAACCTCGTCGGCGCCCATTCCTACCTTCAGGCACATACTCATAAAAAAGTGGAAAATATCCACAAGCTCTTCTTTTACGTTGTCAAGGTTTATTTCTTTGGGGTTCTTCCACCATTTGAAATTCACCTCGTCCAACAGCTCGCTGAGCTCGCTTATCATGGCGAGCGTTTCTTTCTGTATCCATTCTCCGGGGGCTATGCCTTGGAGATTGCGCTTCTCGACGATGTCGTCGTCAAGACTTTTTTGGAGTTCAAACAGTCTGTTGAGCCTCATTCTTTTCTCCTTTGATAAAAAGCTGCAACAAATCCCCCTCTGTTTCTTTGCCGACGTAGCTGATGCTGGCGGCTTTCAGGTTGAAGATATATCTCAGCGTTTTTGAGATTTCTTCCGAAGTTACCTTCTCGATATCCTTGAGCTTCTTGTCGAGATTGAACTCCTTATTTGTAAGTATACCATACTTTCCGCCGGCGCGCATAAGATATGCTGAACTTTCGGCGGCAAGAATGACGGCAGACTTGAACTGCGCCTTGCTCTTCTCCAGCTCCTCTGCCGAAAAGCCCTCTTCTATGACCTTCAAGATTATTTCTCTGACTGCCAGCAACGCTTGCTTGACGGTAGACGGGTTTGTAGCAAAAAATAAGTTTATGAAACCGTCCGTGACATATTGATAATCGTTTGCGTAAATATTATAGACCAGTCCCAGCTCCTCGCGCAGTTTCTGAAAGAGGCGTGAACTCATACCGCCGCCCAGCATATTTGTCACAAGGCTTGCCGTAGACGACTGCTTGTCCGAAAGGCTGAAGGACGGAAAGCTGATACCTACATTCGCCTGCTCGATTTCTTTGGTTTTTTTCAAATATTGCTTCT
>JAQVME010000112.1 GCA_028703745.1 Clostridia bacterium | reverse complement strand
TCCTTTTTTATCGGCGTATAAAAATCAAAGGCAGACTGTCCCTGTTCTGCGAAGGCGCTGAACAGGTATAAAGCCCTTTGCGGTCGGTACTCTTCTACAAGTGTATCGTATTCCGCCGCCGCTCTGCGCTCCTCAATCCCGTCAACGTAAAAAATCACCGTATACGTCATTTTTTCATAAACGGCGCTTATTTCGGTATCTGCGGTGATGCTGAGGCTGTCCTGCCACTCCACAAAGGTATGTCCCTCAACCGCGGGCGCCGCGGGCGGAAACGCATCCTCGCCGTGATAGACTTGCCTAACGTCAACCACCTCGCCAAACGCAAGGAAGGTTACCGTATAGAGGTTTTGTTCATACACAGCGTCAACACGCGTATCTTCTATGATATTTGAAAAATCCTTGTCCCAACGCAAAAAGGTGTAACCCGCCTCTTCGGTGGGGGTCGGAGCCTCGGCGGCGGCGCCGCCTTCTACCGTACGCTCGCACACAAGAACGTCGAAACAATAAAAGTCCACGCTGAAGGTTTGTGGAGCAAGGATTTTTTGTCTTACATATACGTTTTCCGAGGTAAAGTAAATATCATAATAATGATCTTTTATGAGCGGAGTAAAAATCACACCGTCAAAGCTAATTTCGTATTCGCCGCTATCGAAATAAAAATAAAGGCTGTAATATATGTCTTCGATAGCAAATTCTGCCGTGGCGGCGCTATACACCCTAGGGTCGTCGAAGCTTTCATCTTCAAATACGCCGGCGACTTGTCCGGTATAATTTTCTAGATATAAACATCGAGAGTCTGCCTTCGCGTAGTCTTTCAATGGAATAAGCAGTGATGAAACGAGTGTAAGAAAGACAAAAACCGAAGCCGAAAGAAACAACATCTTTGCGTCTGATTTCGTCATAATTTTCCTCTACTTGGGGATTATTATCATTATTCTACAACAATCGACAAAAAAAGACAAATGAAAATATAATATTTTTTAATATTATCCGGCATTAAAAATCATTTTCGTAATAAAACAGCTATTCCGTATCTAAGCTGCCTCTTTCAATGACGGTTTTTTCGCCGTCCAAACGGCAAACATAGTCCTTTGCTAAGACACTGCCCGCCATATGGTCGGTAGCAAGAATGACAGCGCCTAGCTCGACGCTGGCTTGCCATCTTTCTTGGGTATAATCAAACTGTTCGTCGATTCGGGAGCGCAATATGTAATTCTTGGAAACGAGATTTTCTAGCGCTTGGGTGTTTTTTCTAGCGTCATCGGCATGTATAACGGCGGAATAGTCTTTTAGCCCGTCCGCTCCCGTCATTATGAAGGCTCTCTGTGTGCCGAAGTCGGAATCTATATCTATATAGCTTTGTTTGTTCTTTTCTTTATCAAATAACATGATGAAAAAAACCTTTCCGCGGCATTCCGAAAGCAGCGGCCAACCGTCTTCCTCGACTGCTTCGCGAACCGTTGTCCTCTCGCCCATGACATCCGACGGCTTTATTATGCCGTCATCTCCGAAGGTTGCAGAAAAAAGGAGATCGAGTCTGACGAAGTCCTCAGCTGTGTATTTGTCGTATTTGTGGTTGTACGGCGACCAGCCGTCGCGCACTTGCACCATGATGTTCAGTGGAATATGTCCCGGGTTGAGTAACGACCATATTTTTATTTCTTCAAGAGCCATGGCAAAATCCGTGCCGTTAGTGCGCCAATCGGTAGTGGCGTTATGATTGAGCACGAAGGCGCCGTCATACATGGTTACGTCAAGCTCCAGCCCTCTCATGCCGGCGTTGAGCTGTTCGGTAAGGCTGTCATAGCCGTAATAGCCGTTCTTTACTCTGTTGCTGAAAAGCTCCAGAGGCGCGTTCATATATTTGCTGGGCAGCTTCTTGAAACTGTTGTGGGTGGCAAGAAATTGTATCTCGTTGAGGCGCAGGGAGTTGCTTTCAAGGTCAAAATTGACAAAGTTGCTCTCTATGACGGGCAGACCGGGGTTTTTGCGCAGGTTCTCAATATAGTTCGCCTGGGCTTTGAACTCTCGAGAAAGCTCGGTATTGAAAACAATCACCAGCGACACATAATAAGTCGCGGCAAGTCCGAGTATGGCAACAAGTACTATCAATAAAATCTTTTTTGCTTTTTTCATAATAAGGATATTATATAGTAGTTGCTTTCTTTTTTCAATATGTTTTATATTTGATTTTAGATATACAATTATCTAATTCCACTTCGCAAACAGCTCTTTGGTATGTTCATATACTTTCTCTGTACCTTTACTCTCTTCTTCAAGGCGTCGTCTTTCATACTCATTATAAAGTTCGATTTTTATCCTGATATTTTTTTCAGCTTCATACCTTGCATAAAGTTCTTCCAATGTCTCCTCCGGTTCAAACAGTCTGTCCTCTTCAAAGTTCCAGTACATTCGGCTTCTTCATACCATCCTCCGAAATCATAACCTTCCCTCTCCGGCACAGGAGGCTCAATAAGCGAACCGTCATCATCATACACATCAATCCAATGGTATCCTCCGTTTATTGTATCGTCATAGTTGTTCATATAAGAAACAGGAGCGCTATCCGGAATATGGCCGATTGCTTCTTCATAAGCCTCACCCGCATTCAGCGGGATAAAGATATTAGGTGTGCTGAATAAACCGCTAAAAGATGCTCTATTATCCCAATCTCTTCTATTAGGTTCAACCGATAATAAAATAACAATTAAATCGATTTTGCATGAAGTAAACAAAGAACCTCTTCCGTATTTAACATTCGGCGGTATGTATAGCTTGCTATAAGAAGAGCTAGAAAAATGATTTTTATGTCCATATGGATAACCTATAGAAGCAACCTTCTTCCCGTTAATTTCTGTAGGTATAATTATCGTATCTAGTTTGAGCGCTTCATCAGTAATTCCTCCAATGATCACCTCACCATTAATATCGTAACAACACATAAAGTATTCTGTCTCAAAATAACTTTCCGTGGTGCTAATGTCTCCAAAAGGTAATTCAAAATCGCACCCCGTAAAAGATATGCTTATCATTGCAACAAGTATGATGATAAGAATACTTTTTAATCTTACTTTCATATTCTCTCTCCTATATTTCTTGCCATTCCGCATATAACACTATATTGCCAATATCTTCTGCCGTGACAAAAATATACGATACATAATTGCCTTCAGCATCCTTCCAACCAATAAACGAATAATTTTCTTTAGTAGGTGAACTTAGTATTATTATATCATCTTCTACCGTATATGTTAATAGGTTTTCGGCGGGCAGAAAAGTGGCTTTGAACTAATAAAATATTGCGTTAAAAAAATACGGAAGGCGCTTTATATTCTAGCGCCTTATACCGTTCAAAGGTTAACCCTTTTCCAGCAGCTTGCAGACGTTCTCACCGAATATCTTGAGCGGCATGCCTTTTATTATGCCTGCAAGGTCTATGGCTTCTTGCAATTCCGGCAGCGAAACACCCATTTTCAGGCAGTTGTTGAAATGCCATCTGAAACATGGCACGCAGTTCGCGCCCACCGCCGCCGCCACGGCAACGAGACCCTTTGTTTTGTCGTCAAGTATCATATTTCACCTCATATGTATATCATTTTATAATATTCACAGTGAGGGCGGCTTGTTCCGGCGAAAAGCATATTGGAGATATAGGGAGTTTTGCCCTCTTGCTTTATTTTGTAATCTCGGCTATAATTAATTTAATATCGTTGCAAACTTGTAATGATTACAGCTACCGGAAAGCAGGTTAGTAAAAAATGACACCGTCCTTTGCAGAACTTAAACAGAACTTAAAGGCAAAAAACATAAATCTGTCCTTTCAAAGGTTGAAGGTGCTTGAGTACCTTGTCAACAACCGTTGCCATCCCTCGGTCGAACAGATTTTTTCCGATTTGCTCAAGGAGCTTCCCACCTTGTCGAAAACCACGGTTTATAACACCTTGCGGATTCTGACCGAAACAGGTCTTGTGCGAAGCATGACTATAGATGACAACGAAACGAGGTACGATATCAACACAAAAAACCACGGGCATTTCAAATGTAATAGCTGCCATACCATATATGATTTCTATGTAGATATAGACAATTTTTGCTCCGACGACTTGAAGAATTTCAAAATTGAGAATAAAAACGTGTATTTTATGGGCATCTGTCCAAGATGTCTGACAAATAAAGAATAAAACACCATAAGGAGGTAAATACGTGGAAAAATACATATGTTCCATATGCGGTTATGTCTATGACGAAGCACAAGGCGCTCCGGAAACTGGCATAGCTCCCGCCACCGTCTGGGCTGATGTTCCCAAAGATTGGGTTTGTCCGCTTTGCGGAGCAGGAAAGGAGGAATTCAACAATCAATCAGCTCCGAAGGCTGAGAAAAAACCCGTAAAGATTATTGAATCCGATGCCGACAGCAAGGAGTTGTCTCCGCTTGAAATCAGCGCACTTTGCACCAATCTGGCGCGCGGTTGCGAAAAGCAGTACAAGCCTGAAGAAGCAGAGCTTTTCAGAGAGTTGGCGGCGCATTTCAAGACGGCAACGGCGCCTGCCGAAAATCCCGATTTTGCAAAACTGCTTGAATTGGTTGAAAAAGATCTGGAACAGGTCTTTCCCGCCGTCAACGCCGTGGCATCCGAAGCCAACGATAGAGGCGCAAAGCGCGCTTTGGTTTGGAGCGAAAAGGTAACGCGGATCTTGAAGTCACTTTTGAGCCGATATTTGCAAGAAGGCGACGCAATGCTCCAAAATACCGGCGTATACGTCTGCACTATATGCGGCTTTATTTACATCGGCGACAACCTTCCCGAGCTTTGCCCTGTATGCAAAGTACCAAACAGGAAATTTGAAAAAATCGAAGGAGGTCAGAATGTCTAAGAAATATGCAGTAAGAAATATTCGTTTATGCACAAAGGACTGTCTGTGCCTTTATGTCTGCCCCACCGGCGCTACGGACACAGAGAACAGCGTAATAGATGTCTTGAAGTGCATAGGTTGCGGCGACTGCGCCGCCGCCTGTCCGTCCGGAGCCATCTCTTTGGTTCCCGCGGAATATCCGCCTCAGCAGCCGAAAAACGCTGCCGTTGTCGCCGCTATGAACGCGCTTTTGCGCAGCAAATCCATACAAGAAAACATTGCCGCGGGGCTTTCGGGAAAATTTGCACTAGCTATAGAAAAATCCAACCGCATCATGGCGGAGGACATCATCCGAGAGGCGGGATATATGTTGCCGCAAAGCGACAATAGCAAAGAATTTTTGCTTGCGGTGACAGATTTCCCCGAAGAAAAAATTAATATATTATTAAAACTTCAAAACCAAA
>JAQVME010000111.1 GCA_028703745.1 Clostridia bacterium | reverse complement strand
AAGTGGCGAAAAAGCTTGTCCTTTGACGCTTTGGCGCCTTTTTGCCGCACGTATTTTTCGGCGGCGGCTTTCGCCGTATCTGTATCGCGGTCTCCTTCCTCCATGAATATACGCCGTATGACTTCGTCAGCAACGCCCTGCCTTTTTAACTCGTATTCGAGCCTTCTGCGCCCCTTTGAACGGCTGTACGTTCTTATGTAGCATCTTGCGTAATTCTCATCGTCGAGCAACGCGTATTCCTCCGCCCTTTCCAGCGCGTATTGTATTGCCTTCGACGAAAAGCCTTTTTGGCGCAGTTTTTCGGCGGCGGCTTTTTTGCTCTTTAACGCGCGAGCAAGCAATGCGAACAAATACTCTTTCGCGAGCAGACAGTCGCTTTTTTCTTTGTATTCAAAGAACATTTTTGCGCCGATTTCGCCGCATTGCAACCGATCTGCGAACACTACCTCGTTCGAGAACTCGTACTCCTTGCCGTTTGCGGTAATTACGCTTTTGTTTTTACCTTGTGTTATGCTTTCAATATTCATATGCCGATTATAGCAAAGTTCTGCCGATTTTGCAATAATGGCGCTCGGCTATTGTTTTTTTCTTAATTTTAATATATAATAACTAGTATTGTAAATTTCGAGGCAAAAGCCTTACGGAGGATATAGATGTACGAAAAATACCTAAAAATATTTTGCAGCCCCCTGTTGCTGCTTCAATTAAAAAAAATTAAATCAAAGGTATATACGAAGGTCGGCGTTCTTGAGGCGACCTATGTGACGGAGAAGGAGCCCATTCCCTTTGCCGAAAGATTAACTAAAGATTATCAGCCGATAAAGAAAGGACAAAAATGGGGACACACCTTCGACTGCGCCTGGTTCAATTTCAAAGGCGTCGTACCCGCTTCAGCGAAGGGCGGCAAGGTCGTTTTGCTTATTCATTTAGACGGCGAAGGCTGTCTTTTTGATGACGAGGGCACTCCCGTAAAAGGTCTTTCGAACATTTGCGGAGCCATCGACGCTTTTCAACCCGCCAAAGCCAAAAAGGTGCTGAATTTCTGCGAGTGCGCCGTAGGCGGCGAAGACATAGACATTTGGGTGGAGGCCGGTCACAACAAGCTCTCCATAAACCTGCGAAATTATGCCAAACTCAAGCAAGCCGATATCGCCGTTATGCGCGAGGACATAAACGCTTTGTACTACGACTACCTTACGCTGCTTTTTCAGCTCACCACGCTTGACAAAAATTCGCCCAAGCGCAAGAGCCTGCAAGGCACGCTGTCCGCCGTAAGCAAAATAACCGGTGACTTCTCCGCGGAAAAGGTCAGTCTTGCCAGAGAAACACTTGCTTCAGAAATGACCTACGGCGAACCGTCCCCCTACACCTTCTACGCCACTGGGCACGCCCACCTTGACCTTGCCTGGCTGTGGCCCATTAGAGAAACAAAAAGAAAAACAGGAAGGACTTTTTCTAATACTATTTATAATATAGAAAAATACCCCGATTATATCTTCGGCGTCAGCCAGCCGCAACAGTTGGAATGGCTCAAGAACCTTTATCCAAAGCTCTACGACAAAATAAAAGCCGCCATCTTGAAAGACCGCATAGAGCCGCAAGGCAGAATGTGGGTAGAATGTGATACCAACGTAACCGGCGGAGAAAGCCTTATCCGCCAAAACGTTTATGGCGAGAGGTTCTGGCAAGCCGAATACGGCAAAACCTCAAAGATTTGTTGGCTGCCCGACGTTTTTGGCTTTTCCGGCAACCTGCCTCAGATTCTAAAAAAATGCGGTATGGACTATTTCCTTACCATTAAGCTGAGCTGGAACGAACAAAACGTCTTCCCTTACAGAACTTTTATGTGGGAAGGTATTGACGACAGCAGCGTGATGGTGCATATGCCCCCCGAAGGTAACTACAACAGCGACGCCACGCCCGTGGCACTGAAGTATGCCGTCAGCAAGAATTCTGAGAGAGAATTCGTAAAAGATATGGGTATGCCCTACGGAATAGGCGACGGCGGCGGCGGTCCGAGTGAAGGACATATCGAAAGCGTCCTCCGCCAACAGAACCTTGCCGGCAATCCCGTTGTGAAATTTGCGCCCGCCAAGGAGCTTTTTGCTAAGCTGGAAGAAATAAAAGACAAGCTCCCCGCCCACAAAGGCGAGCTGTATCTTGAGAAACATCAAGGCACGCTGACAACCCAGTCCAACAATAAGTATTACAACAGGCTTACCGAACGCAACCTGCACAACCTGGAGTTTCTCGCCACGCTTGCGCACATAAAGAACGGCGCGCCGTATCCCTACGACCTGCTGGACGGAGTTTGGAAGGAAATGCTCCTCTATCAGTTCCACGACATTATTCCCGGCTCCTCCATAAAACGCGTATACGACGAAAGCGTGTCACGTTATCAGCAGTTCAACAAAGAGCTTGTAGAGGCGCAACAGAGCCTGCTAAAAACCTTCAGCAACAAGCTTCAGCTCTGCGCCGTCAACACAACTCCCTACGAAAGAAAAGAGACATTGAAGCACGGCGAAAAGTTCTATCACGCCGTCGTGCCGCCATACGGCAGCGCCAGACTTGAAGAGGTTGCCTCGCACAAGATAGACAAGATGGAAAGTGATATTTTGAGTGTCGATTTCGGCGAAAACGGCGAGATTATTCGCCTTTTCCACAAACAGCTCGGAAAAGAATTTTGCGGAGATTATCTCAACCTGCTTTGCGTATACAAGGATAAAAGGCTACATTACAACGCATGGGATATCGACATAAATTACACAAAAAAACAACCCGAAATCTTCAGCCTTGTCGGGTTTCAGCAATATCAGGAAGGCAACAGCATAATAAGAGAAAATCTTTACAAATACAACAAGTCCCTGCTCACGCAAAAAATCATACTTACTATGGGAAAACCATACGTCGAATTTGACAACAACATCGAATGGCAAGAAACCCACAAAATGTTACGCGCAGAATTCTCGCCGTCTGTCTTCGCCGACGAGGTAACCTGCGACATTCAATTCGGCAACATAAAGCGGTCGACGAGCAACAACACGAGCATCGAGAAAGCGCAATTTGAGATTGCCGCCCACAAATGGGTGGACGTTTCAAGCGGCGGCTTCGGCATCAGCCTTATGAACGACTGCAAATACGGGCACAGAGTCAAGGACGGCGTAATCTCGCTAAACTTACTTCGCTCGCCTATGTGGCCTGCCAAAGACGCCGACAAGGGTATGCACTCATTCCGTTATGCGCTTTATCCGCACAGCGGCGACTGTTACGAAGCGGAGACCGCAAAGGCGGCATACGCTTTCAACAACCCCCTTATTGTCGCGAACGCCTGCTTCGGAAGTTTTGTCAGCTCAAGCGACAGCCATATTGTCATCGAGACGGTGAAAATGTCGGAAAATAGGCGTGATGAATATATCATACGGGCTTATGAGGATAGCGGAAAGGCGCGCACCGCAAAAATCGCCCTAGACACCGCCTATAAAAAGACGCTACTTACCGATATGTTAGAGAACGAACTCGCGGAGTGCTCTTTGGACACTCTCGAATTCACGCCGTTCGAAATCAAGACCATAAAGGTTGTATTATAGCATGAAAAAAATATGCTCAATCATCATACTCATACTGCTTGCGGCAACTCTTTTTTCATGTTCCTTCGTCAACGAGGTGGAGGCAGGAGAAAAGATTGCCTCGCAACTGTTGCCCTCGGTGCTGGAGCTCACCTGCTCCTTTCAGGCGTCTGTAAGCTCTGCGACGGGTTTTATCGTCGATGAAAGAGGCTACGTTATCACAAACGCGCACGTCGTCACAAACACCGTCGACCGCTTCGTTTACGAAGCCTCGGAGATCTCGGCAAACTTCAACAGAAGCGAGGAAAAATATCTATTGGATATAATAGCCTACGACATCGAAAAGGACCTTGCCGTGCTGAAATTCCAGCGCAACGACTTGACTCTTACCGCTGTAACCATAGGCGACAGCGAAAACCTTTCTTACGGCGCGACAATATTCACGCTAGGAAACGCCGAAGGCTATGGCATTGCCATGACGAAGGGCATCATCAGCGTTCCCATCCGAAAATTCAAGGATTCTGAGACAAACATTATCAGCGAGGTCATACAGATTGACGCCGCCATCAACAACGGCTCAAGCGGAGGTCCGCTGATAAATATCGAGGGACAAGTCATCGGAATTATTTCCTTTAAAATAAAAAAAACCGACACAAGAGTCGAGGGCATCGGTTTTGCCATACCCTCAAAGAACTTTATGGAATTTTTCAACGGAGCGGTCAGCCAAGCCGCGCTTGCATAAAATCAGCTTAATGAGGAAATTCAAATGAAAAAGTTGTTACTGCTTCTCATCGACTGTACCTGGGCAGGACTGCAAAATCTGCTCGGTATAATAAACTTTCACAAGTACAGGAATTGTCCCGGAGAAAATTTCTTCGGCGCAAACATCGCCTATCACAGCGAAGAATGGGGCGGTATATCTCTCGGTCGCTTCATCGTCATAAACGGCACCAGGGGCGATGAATGGATAGCCCCGACAAAAGTCCACGAATACGGGCACTATGTGCAGTCGCTGATTTTAGGCCCATTCTATCTTCTGATTATCGGCATCCCGTCAATGATTTGGTGCAACGCAAAAAGGTTCAAAAACCTGCGTGACAAGAAGGGTGTAAGTTACTACGCTTTCTATCCCGAGAAATGGGCGAATCTCCTCGGCGAGAAATTCACCGGTTTATCCGCAACGCGGCGCGAACATGTATCTTCCGGCGAACTCGGAAAATAACCGAATTTCTTTGAGAATATGCAGAAATCAGGCTATTGCCTGATTTCTGCATATTTTATCATTAAACGTTCTTTTTTATTCTTTAGAGTCTTTTTTTGTGGCGCCTTATTTGTCGCCAATGTCCAGATATTCATAAGGGTCGGCTATGACATTCTTTAGTGTTACTTCGAAGTGCACCAGCGGACCGTCGCTGATTTTGCTTGAAGCCGTCGTGCCCATAGAGCCTATCGACTGCGCCTTGGTTACTGTTTGTCCTTGCGTAACTGTCGCCTCTTTGAGGGAATAATAAATAGTACGCAAATCGTCGTTGTGTTTTATTACTACCTTATGACCGTTCAGCGCGTCATATGTGACGCTTTCAACCACGCCGCCGTATGCCGCCGCCACCGCGGCTCCCTCTTCTCCGCCGAAATCAATACCCGTGCTTACGGACCACTGATTGAGCGTAGTGTGGAATACCAGCGTATCCATGGTATAATCTCTAATAATATTTACCGTGGCTACGGGCGAAGCAAAGACTATCGGGTCAGGAATGACATTCACAGGAACATCCACCAGGTCATCTACAGGGTCATCTATTGGCACGTTGACAACCTCAGTTGGCGG
>JAQVME010000110.1 GCA_028703745.1 Clostridia bacterium | reverse complement strand
ACTGGGATGAGTGGCGTTTTGAGGACATAGAGCTCCAAAACAACCCCAATGACGACTGCGGCGGCAGTCATACTGTACGCTTCGGAAAGGAACTGTATATTGACGCCGGAGATTTTTCGCTAAATCCCCCGCCGAAATATTACAGGTTAGTCAAAGGCGGTATGATAAGGCTGAAGGGCGCATATATTTTGAAATATTCCTCGGTGGATATGGCGGAGGACGGCGGCGTCGCCGCCGTGCATTGCGAGTATATCGAAAGAAGCAAAAGCGGAGAAGAGAACAGCGGCATAAAAGTCAAAGCTACCGTGCAGTGGCTTTGTTGCGAGGATGCAGTCCCTGCGAAGCTCTACAAATATTTCAGCTTGCTTGAGGACGAGTCCGAGGGCAGAACGCGGTTCGACGAGAGAATCAACAAGAACTCCCTCGAAATAGTCAGCGGCGCGCTTGTCGAGCCATATTTGATGTCACAACCTGTGGGCAGCAGCTTCCAGTTCATCCGCGAAGCGTATTACAAACTTGCCGCAAAGGGAAATTTTGGAATGGAATTCAACAGAATAGTCGAACTTAAGGACAGTTTTAAGGTCATAACCTTATAACAATACAAAATAAAATAAAAATCTTAAAATAAATTTAAAATATATAGTGCAAACCTATTGAATTATTTTTATTTTAATTATATAATTAGTGATATATGTAAAATTGGCATATTGGCTGATTAATGACCTGTAAAAGGAGAAACACAATGAGTAAGTCCGATGTAATAATGAATCAAGAAGAGCTAAGCAAGGTGCCCGTACAGAATGTCGGGTCTGATGCTCCCGCAAAGGATGCGGATTTCGAAAAAGAAGCTCAGATCAGCTTAGACAGAGAAAGACTTACTTATATATGCGATTATTGCGGCAAAGTCAACAGCGTTGACGAACCGAGATGCACGAGATGCGGAAAGAGACGCCCCCGCAGCGAATACATAAAAGCCATAAACACCATAAAAGAAGCAAAGGCCGCGCAACAGGAGTTTGCGGTAGAAGAAGCGGCAAAACAGGCAGAATACGAACAGGCCGAAAAATACATCCAAGAAAAGAAGGAACAAGTTCTCGCCGAGAAAGACGTGGCTCAGAAAATGGCCGTAGTTCGGCTTGTCGAGGAGAGAGTCGCCGACGAAAAACAGCAGATGGCCGTAAAAGAAGAAACAAGAGTTGATCAGGAGAGGGAGTACGCAAAAAAAATGGCGGCAAGGGAAGCTGTGCTACAGATAATCGCCGCAGAGAAGTACGCTGACGAGGTCATCCACCAAACCAAGAAAGAGGCTTCGCAAGCCATTATGGAGAAGGATGCCGAGCAAGACAAGTTAAAGAGCACTTTTGAAGAGAGAGTCAAGGCCGAAAGAGAAAAAGCCATTGGCATCGCCGCCGAGAAGCTTGTTGCCGAGAGAGCCGGCATTGAGAGATTTGCTATAGAGCAGATAGAGTTGAACAAGCTCGAGGTCGAGAAAGCCGCCAACGAAAAGGTGCTTGCCGAGCGGGACGAGTCCGAGAAGATGGCTGCCAGAAGAGCGGTGTTACAAATTATCGCAGCAGAGAAGGCCGCAGAGGACGAATTGAGGCTGAACAGAGAGGCCTTGAGCAGAGCCGCGCTTAAGAGAATAGAAGAAGAAAGGGATGTCGCGCAAAGAGACGCCAACGCAAAATTCCTTGCCGAAAGACAGGGCATCGAGAGAGCCGCAGAGGAGCGGATACGCGCCGAAAGAGAGGCCGTAAAGAAGCTCCTTGAAGAAAGGAAGTCGATGGACGCGTCACCCTATGGACAAATGCCGGATGCATACGCACAAACCAAGCAGGTTGTGCAACCTTTTGTTATTGTTCCCTATGTGAACACCAACCAGCCGTTGCTGCAGTACAAGCCCAATCAGGTTTACCGCTTTGTTCCCAATACGTTTACGGAGCAGTATGTTGCTCAAGAGAAGGCTAAGAAGGACCTTCAGGTTATGGTGGAGGGACCCAGACCCACCGAGCAAGAAATTGAACAGCTCATCGCTATCAAGAAGAACGAGAAGCAAGCTGTAGAGGCAGAGCTTGATATGCTTTCGGGCGCAGACAAGAACACCGACAAATATAAGAATTCGGTGCGCAAGGGCAAACTCAGAACAAGACTTACCTCGCTGTTTATCACGCTGTTTATTCTCGGTTTGGGCGCTTTGTTATGGTTTCTTCCGTTGCTACCCAAGGTGGCTTATGACGGCGGCAATCTGAACCTGATTACCGGATTCGCCATGCTTATACAGGACGGCGTCAACGGCGTTATCGGTACGGAGCTTGCGTTTATCACCTCGAACAGTTTTGTAGAATTCATTAGAGAGCTTGATTTTATGGGCGGAGTCGTACTTCCCTTCGGTCTTTGCCTGGCTCTTATCACCTATGTCGTACTATTGATAAAATCTATCATAAGGCTCATCACGGGCAACGCCGGGAGCAAGGGAGTTTTCCTTCCCGTTCTAGCTCTTGTCTTTGTACAGATAGCTGTGGCAGGCATATATCTGCTTGCGAAACCCGCGGGATTTGAATTCTTCGCAGATTTGCAATATGCGGTATACGGACTTGAGGGCTTGAGCATTGCCGTGCTTATCTGCTCGCTTTTCGCAAAGAAGAACAAAGAGAAAGCGCCGAAATAACCGAGGCGCGACGCCCACTGTAATAAGGATATATTAATAATAAATATAAAGGAGTATTCGCCATGTCCAACCAAAAAAACCAAAACCAAGCCCTACCGAAGAGCTTTGAGGATTTGTCAGACGTTGAGTTTATCGCTTATGCCGATTATTTAAGCTCACCCTACTACAAAACATACCTCCAGGCAAAGAATACTAGCAGCATGGTAAACAAAGAAGACGTTTATGCCAACGCTATTAGACCCAACTCGAAATCGGGAGCGGCAGTCGCCGGCGGCGTAGCGTACAGAAGAAGAAAGGGCTTTTTGGCTTTGGTGGTGATATTTATGGTCGCCATTTTGGCTATTGGCGTACTCGGCTATCTCGGCAACATTGTTCCCGAATACATATCCGTTTTCACAAAGGATGACAGCGGCGTAAAGACCTATATCGGCATTACCGACCCCATTTTCGCCGCGCTGAACAAATTCGCCGGCATGGACATGGACAGCGTCTTTTTTGCTGATTGGGATGCTATGCCTGCAGATGCTGAGATTGCTACTAAGATAGCGTATTTCGGACTTCCTATTGCCGCCGCGCTTGCCTTGCTCTTTACTCTTATTATCCTTATAGTAGCAATAGCTGCTTTGGCGAAGAAAGGCGTGGAGAAGGGCTATGTTGCAAGAAAGTGCAAATTCGGTTTCTTGTCCTTGCTTTTGTTCCTATTCTCAATATTTATAGCTGCTTGCGGTGTGATATGGAACGGCGCAGGATTGGGCGAAATTATGAATTTCTTTACGGCTTCAACGACGAAGATTTATGCCGGCTACGGCTTGTTCGGCATAATCGGTTTAGCTTTACTAAGTATGATATGCAATTGGCTTTCTTATAAGAAAGTCAGGTAGCCGGTCCGATTATTTATCTAAAAGGAGATCATTATGTCAAAGAAATCAAGAATAGAAGAAGAAATTCAGCCTCAAGCAAGGCCTATGATGAGAGCCAGCTACAGAATAGTTAATCCCATGGGAGCTATCCCCGTAGCCAGACCCTCGAGCAACATTCAGCTTACACCGATCGTGCAGCCTGTATCATTCGTACCTTATTCGACGCAGGGTCAGCCCATTCTTACGGTTGACGAAGACTACGACTATTAGGCCGTATTGAAGAACAAAATTACTTTTGACCGCAGGAGTTCTCACCACAGTGGGAACTTCCGGGCAAAAGTTAGTCTTTAGGCGGAGCCGGAGGCATTGCCAAAATATTAGCTATTAAATACGATTGAAGTTTTGTCATACTTATGTTAGACTTTAACAGTATGGTAAAGCCAAAAGCAATGAAAATAACCTAAAATGGAGCGCAAAATGGCAGCAAAAGGAAAAAACGTACAGAAACCTAACGCATACGGGAGCAGACCCGCTATGTCTTCTGCGCGCGCTAATTTGCCACCTATTTCGCCTTATCGTTCGCGCCAACCGGCAGGCAGCCGGGAGCTTGGACGTCCGGAATATGAAAGGCAGGCTTTCGAAAGTAAGAGGGCAGCCGTAGACAAGAGAAAGGCTTATTACCGCAACGAGAACCTTCGCGGCAAAAAGAAAAAGAGACAGGACCCCAACCGCATCTACCGTAGAGAAAAAGAGAAACGCATCAGAATGGGCAGGGATTATTTTTTCGTAATGCGAAAATTTGTTTGTTTCCTTATGTTCCTGCTGTTTGCTGTCTGCATAGGGTTGTTTGTCGTCGGGTATATGGACCTGTTTCCTCAATATACTTCTCTTTATACCGAACCGGACTATACACCCATTGAAGAGCGACTTGATGAGGATGTTGACGGAGTGCTGGTGCCATACAAGGATAAGAGCAAGTTTTTCACAACGTTTGATCCGATATTCGGCATCATAAAGAAAATACCTTTGGATTTCTTGGCGGATATTGGCGCCTCACCGAAGTACCAAGAGATGGCGGTTGAGGCAGAAGGGGGCAACGGGGATATGCTTTCGTCGATGGTTCTGACGTATTATCCCATTGCACTGATACTGTTCATTGTCATAGCTCTCATAAATATGTTTAAGGCGCTGCTCGGAATGTTCGGAAGAAGAGTATACCGTATGTTCGGATTCAGCGCGATCTGGATGATAATATGCGCCGCGGTAGTCATGCTTGCCGGAGTAGCTTTGAATATGCCGACCGAACAATCAACTATTGATTTTGCGAAGCTTTTGCCGTTCCTAACTGACGGGTTTTTGCAATACACAAAGCCTGTTCCGTTTATTGCGAGTTTGATGGCCCCCTTAGCCGGCCCCAATGCGGCGGGTATTGGGTTGCTCGCAATGGTGTTGCTACCTCTCATGTTATTTATACTGTCGATATTCGCAAGGAAAAAAGTTCCATACAGCATATTCGATTAATGCAATAAGGAGTCATTATGTCAAAGAAAAATAAGAAGAATATTATTCAACCCGAGGCGCCTGCAAGAAGACCCGTAGGTCCGCAAATAATTTACGGCAGGGTACCCAGCGGCATAGCCGTTGCTCGGCCCGCCGCCAACATTCAGTTGACGCCTATCGTCCAGCCCATTGCCTTCGTACCTTACTCCACAGGCGGTCAGCCGCTTCTCGTAATGGACGAATACGACGACTAGACCTCAAAAAAAGAAAAAAACAATTATCTCATATATAAGGAGAGAACAGAATTATGTCGAAAACAGCAAAAAACGCGCCAATCGCAAAAAACGACAATGAGTGGATCGAAGAGGAGTTTTCGGGAGCCAAGAACGCATCTTCGGCTAGCGGCGGCTCCGGCGTTCAGCTTGCGCCTATAGTGCAGCCCATAGCCTTTGTTCC
>JAQVME010000109.1 GCA_028703745.1 Clostridia bacterium | reverse complement strand
CTCTCGTCAAATCCTGAAAGCTGCCTGCGCTGAATCCCGCATGCCTTGAGAGTTTCGGACTTTTGACATACGCGTTTGAGACGATATGAGCAAGCTGCGAGGTATACGCGATTATTTCGTCGTGCTCCTCGGGTGATGCCTTGACTACGCTCTTAAAGCCTATTTCAAAGGCAAGTTTCTCAAGCGTTTCGACGGCTTTTTTGTCGGTTCGCGCGGTAGGCGTAAGGATATAACTGGCATTGGCAAACAAGTCCTCGGAGGAGTTGCAAAAGCCGCCCACTTCTTTGCCCGCCATAGGATGGGCGCCGACAAAATGCACTCCTATGCTCTGTAGCGGCTTTTCCAGATTTTCGACAATATGCTTTTTTACTCCGCATATATCGGTTACTATACAGCCCTTTTTGAAATTTTCGGCATTTTTAAATACAAAATCTATCGTTGCCTTCGGCATCAAGCAGACGAACACTATATCGACGTCTTTTATTGTATTTGTGTCAAGCACTCCATCCAGATATAGGGCGGCGGCGTCCAAAACGCTTTTGGTTCTGTTATAAGCCCAGCATTCGTGGCTTGTTCGGGCTTTTATTGCCTTGAGGATAGAGCCGCCCATTAGCCCCAACCCCACAATACCTATTTTCATTGCTCCTTGTACCCTCCCAGATATAGCACCTTTTCGGAATATTCGTATACGTCGAAAAGCATATCCCGTACTGCCTTGTCCTGTAGGTTGCCTTCAATATCAAAATAAAACATAAATTCAAAATTGCTGCCCGGAATGGGACGCGATTCGAGCTTCGTCATATTGACGCGGTAAGAAGCGATAATGTTCAGCAGTTGGTACAAAGCGCCCTGTTTGTGGGCAAGCGTGACAACAAGGCTGATTTTGTTTGCCTGCGGCACCGCAAGATTGTCTTTTGATATTGCAATAAACCTTGTGTTATTGTTCTTTTCGTCCTGAACGCCCCTTTCGAGAATAGAAAGTCCGTACAAGTCCGCCGTCTTTTCGGAAGCCAACGCGCCGAGAGCCTTGTCCTGCGTTCTTGACACCTCCTCTGCCGCCAGCGCCGTATTGGCGCGGCTTATTGCCTCGATACCGCTCTTGTGCAAATAGTCCTTGCATTGATATAACGCCTGAGGGTGAGAAATGACGGTTTTTATATCCTGTTTTTGCGCGCCTTTTGTGCCCAGTAAGCAATGCTCCACCTTCTGCACCCTGGCTATCGCAATATACAGACCGAATTTTGCCAGCAAATCGTAAACCTCGTTGACCGAGCCTGCATTGGAATTCTCGATAGGCACTACTCCAAAATCGACCTCTCCTTTCGACACCGCCTCAAACACCTCGCCAAAACTCTTTTTGTAATTCAACTCCGGCTGCGCGAACATATCCTTGGCGGCTATCATAGAGAAGGCTCCCTCAACGCCTTGGAGAGCTACCTTCAAAGCCTTTTGGTCTCCCTTATATGCATCTTTGGAAAACTTAACAAGCGTTTCGATATCCGTCGTACTGTTTACGCGCGCTTGACGAAGCTTTGAGATATTCATAATTCCGCTGTACAGCGAATAAATATCCCGGCTGTACTGTTCGCCGAATTCTTTTATCAATCTGTCATATACTTGCTTTTCCCTGTCTGTATTAAGTATTGGCGCAGCGTTTTGCTTTTTATATTCGGCAACCTGCTTGACAAGCTCAGTGCGCTCAATATACGCACGCATAAGCGCGTCGTCGGTCTTGTCTATTCTGTCACGCAATTCTTTTATGTCCATCATTCCCCCAAAAGCATATCAAGCACGGCTATTGCCGCTACCGCCTCGACAACGGGCACGGCTCTTTGTACAATGCAAGGGTCGTGTCTGCCCTTTATTTCAATAACGCCGTTTTCCAGCGTTTTGAGGTCTATTGTGCGTTGCGGTCGGGCTATCGACGGAGTGGGCTTTATGGCAACGCGGAAAATAACGGGCATACCGTTTGTTATACCGCCGGTTATGCCGCCGTTGTTGTTGGAATGGCATTTCACCTTGCCGCCTTCGGCGTATATTTCATCATTTGCCTGACTGCCCGTCATTTTTGTTATGTCAAAGCCAGCGCCGAATTCGATGCCTTTTACGGCGGGTATACCGAAAACGATGGAGGCTATGCGGCTTTCTACTCCGCCGAACATGGGGCTTCCCACCCCCGCGGGCAAGCCCGTTATGGCGCATTCAACGACGCCGCCCACCGAATCGAGTTGCTGCTTAGCGCTCAAAATGGCAGCTTGCATGCCGATAGCCGATTCGTCATTTATGACGGCAAAAGGCTTTTGTGCCAGTTTCGCAAGTTGCGCTTCTATATCGGCAGAAAATCCGTCGTCCGAAATGTTTGCTACGCTTTTTATATGGGCGCCTACGGTTATTCCCCGTTGTTTTAGTAGCTGCGCCGCTACGGCTCCGGCAAAGACAATAGACGCTGTCAGTCTGCCCGAGAAGTGTCCGCCGCCTCTAATATCGTTGTTGCCTAGGTACTTTATGTGCGCGGCGTAGTCGGCGTGCGAAGGACGGGCAAGCCGCTTGACATCGGCATAATCCCCGCTTTTTTTGTCAGAATTGTATATAACCGCAGTCAGCGGCGCGCCTGTGGTTACTCCGTCTAGAATGCCGCAAACAAGAGTGGGCTTGTCACTTTCGTTTCGGGCAGTCGAATACTCGTTCTGTCCCGGACGCCTTCTTGCCATAAAATTCTCGATATAATCAGTATCAAGCGTTATACCGCACGGCAGTCCGTCTATTGTGACTCCGACAAGTTCGCCGTGCGACTCTCCGAAAACGCTTATCTTCAAACTATTTCCCCATATAGACGACATATTTTCCTCCTAGGCTCTTATAATCCAAAAAGAAATCAGGGTAACTCTTTTTTGTTGTTTGAGCGCCCAAAACCGTAATTGTTTGATTATTATTTATTGCCGCCGCAGCAAGCGACATAACCATTCTGTGGTCGTTCCTGCCGCTGATGACGCCGCCCGAAGATAGTCCTTTACAAATGACTATATCTCCTTGCGACACCTCTACCTTTCCGCCCAACGCAGCTATAGTTTCTTTTACTGCAAGTTGACGGTCGCATTCTTTTATTTTCAGTCGCTCAGTGTTTCGAAAAACGCTGCCGCCTTCGGCGCCCGCTAGAGTAAGCGCCGCCACGGGCACTAAATCGGGGATTTCCGAAGCATCTATATCCACGCCGCGCAAAGCGCTTTTCCTCGCGCAGTAGCCTTTTGCCGTTTCGGTTATGTCGGCGCCGGCTTTTCTCAAAATGTCAATTATTTCACTGTCACCCTGAAGCGAGCTTTTTGAAAGACCCTCAACTTCGATATCGCCGTTCAACGCGCCTGCGCAAAGGAAAAACGCCGCATTGCTGTAGTCGCCTTCAACCTCGTACTCGGCGCCTTTGTATTTTTGTCCGCCCCTAATCAAAAAGCCGCCGTCAATTTTCTTTATTTCAACTCCGAAGGCTTGCATACAACTTATGGTCATATCTACATACGGCGCGGAAGACAGCTCCGATGTAAGCATAAGCCTGCTGTCGCCTTCAAGGAGTGGCAGAGCCAGCAACAGTCCGGAAATGTACTGTGAGGACACGTCGCCGCGAATGGAATAATCCCCCGCGCGAATTCTCCCTGATATTGACAACGGCAATCCGTCTTTCCTATCAAATTGCGCGCCGTGCGCGGCAAGCTCGTCCGTAAGCTCGGCATAGGGTCTTTCGCCCAGCCTGCCCCGTCCGATTATTGTTGCTTTTTTGCCCAGCGCAGCAAGCACGGGGAGTAGAAATCTGAAGGTCGTGCCGCTTTCTCCGCAATCTATTTCGGTTGCTCCGTCAATCTTGCCCGGAAGCATCGTCAAAACATTGTCTTTATGGACGGCTTGACAACCCAGCGCCCTCGCCGCATTTATTGAGGCGGTGATGTCCTCGCTTAAGCTTATATTTCTTATTACGCTCTTATGTTGCGAAAGCATAGCGCAAAAAACCGCTCTGTGCGCCATAGACTTCGACGGAGGCGCCGTGATGACACCCTTCAAAAACGACGGCAAAAAGGTCAAATCTATTTGCGCATTACAGAAGCTGTCGACGGCAATATCGTGCAAAGCGCATTTGCCTATTTCTTCAACAAGTGCCAGCGTTATTTTGTCGCCCTTGCGTTTTTTGTCGCCGGCTGCCTGCCCCCAAAGCCCTTCCGCAGAAAGCTCGTAGCCGTACGGCAAGCCGTACCGTTCAAGTACCCGTTCTAAGCGTTCGGCTACGCCCTGCCGCACCAGGCAGCGCTGCTCTGCCCAACGGGAGATGAGCGCCATACCTATGCCGACGGCTTTGCCATGGGACACCGAAAAGCCTGAATGCCTTTCAACGGCGTGCGCCAGCGTATGTCCGAAGTTTAGGATTTGTCTTATACCGGTATCCAAAGTGTCTTTTTCGACTACCTTCTTCTTAATTTTTAGGCACCGAAAAATTACCTCTTCCATTTTGTCCTTGTATCTGCCGCTCTCCATAAGAGCGAACAGCCCTCTGTCCATTATGGCGCCGTATTTTATTATTTCGCCAATGCCGTTTTGCCATTCGTCGGCATTGAGAGTATCGAGAAATTCAATATCCACAATGACCTTCGCAGGTTGGCTGAAACTGCCTGCGAGGTTCTTCCCTGCAGACAAATTTATGGCGGTCTTGCCGCCTATCGACGAATCCACCATAGCCAATAGTGTCGTGGGTATTTGAACAAGCTTGACACCCCTGAGATATGTTGCCGCCGCAAAGCCTGCGGTGTCGCCGACTATTCCGCCGCCGAGCGCTATAATCAAATCCGTTCTGGTGATGCCGCTCGAGGTCAGAAAGTCATATATCCGTTCGACAGTTTGCAAGCTTTTGCTATCCTCTCCCGAGGGGAAGCTGTAAGGAAAAACCTCGCCGAGATCGCTCAGCCCTTCGACAAGGCTGTCCAGGTACAAAGCCTTGACGTTGTCGTCGGTGATGACAGCCAGCCTTTTGCCTTTGTATTCCGCCAGCAGCTCCGATATGCTGCCGCCGGCAAGACAACCCTTGCTGAAAACGACTTTGTAAGGTGAAGATACTTTTATTTCTAATTCCATTTGCGCTCCCGTTTACATTTTACTGTCATTCGTGGTATTAATCAAGGTTTTTTATTACTGTGTTACAGCTTGCGCATAAACTCCTTGAGTTTGGTTACTTTATTCATTACCCTTTCGAAAGACGGAGCATCCAGCGACTGCGCGCCGTCGCAAAGCGCGGCCTTGGGATTGTTATGGGTTTCGATAAGCAATCCGTCTGCGCCTGCGGCAACTGCCGAGAGCGCCAGCGCCTCTACGAGGTCGGCTCTGCCCGATGCATGGCTGGGGTCGATGATTATCGGCAAATGCGTCAATTTCTTCAGCACCGGCACGGCAGATATGTCCAGTGTGCTTCTGGTGTAGGTCTCGAACGTCCTTATTCCCCTTTCGCAAAGAATCA
>JAQVME010000108.1 GCA_028703745.1 Clostridia bacterium | reverse complement strand
CCCTCAGCACACTGGTCTTGTCGGCGAGCAAGTTCTCGATCTTTTTGACTATTCTTTCGAAGAATACGGGGTTGAAGGTTTTGGGATACGGACTTTTTTTGCGCTCGGTTATCTCTTTCGGCAAACTGCCGGCAAAAGCTGATCGCACAACTCCTTTTTCTCTGCCGTTTAGGGATTTTATTTTCCACGGCATATTGAAGGCATACTCCACAAGCCTGTGGTCGCAAAACGGCACCCTCACCTCAAGACCGCTGTACATACTCATGCGATCCTTGCGATCAAGGAGTGTCTGCATAAACCAGTAGAAATTCAGCGCGAACATCTCTCGCATACGGCGCGCCTTTTTGTCTTCTCCGGGCAGATATTCCACCAAATCAACGGTTTTGTGGTACTCGCTGAGCACAAAATCTTCACTGTCGCCGCCCAACAAGCCGTTGACAAACAGCTTTTTTCTTAGCGCCGTGGCGTTGGACCACGGAAAAGCCTCGGTGAACAGTATTTCGGCGTTGTGATACCACGGATACCCACCGAAAAGCTCGTCAGCGCACTCTCCCGATACGCAGACGGTGTTTTTTTGCTTTATTTGGCGGCAAAACAGCAGCAGTGACGAGTCTATATCCGCCATACCCGGCAGGTCGCGCGCAACTGCCGCCTCCTCCAGACTGTCAGCAACCGCTATATTATCAAGCACGATATAACTATGAAAGCTATCAATGGCTTTGCTCATTATGTCTATATATTTGTTGTCCGAGCTGGGTTGAAAGCCGTTGCTCTCAAAATACTTGTCGTTGTCCTCAAAATCTACCGAATAGGTAGTCAGCTGCCGCCCCTCTTCTTTATATTTTTTTGCGGCAATATACGATATTATACTGCTGTCCAGCCCGCCCGAAAGAAAGCACGCCAGCGGCACATCCGATACAAGCTGCCGCGTCACGGCGTCCGTTATTAGATACCGAGTCTTTTCGACGGTTTCTTGCGTGTTGTCGGTGTGGGGCTGCGCCGTCAGTTTCCAATAAAAGGAGCGTTTCAAGCCGTTCTCATCATAAGTCAGGTATTCGCCGGGCAAAAGCTCTTTTATTCCTTTGATACAGCCGCAACCACATGTGCGCCCGGGACCGAGGAGCAACATTTGATACAGCCCGTACTTATCTACCTCTGCCGGCACGGCTCCGCTCGCAAGCAGGGTTTTTATTTCGGAGGCGAAAACAAGCCCTCCGTTGTACTCGTAAAAGAAAAAAGGCTTTACGCCGGCTCTGTCGCGCGCGGCGAACAGGGTCTTACTCCGCTTCTCCCATACCGCGAAGGCGTATATACCGTTCAGCTTTTGCAGACAGTCCGCGCCCCAACGCACATATGCCTTCAAAAGAACCTCAGTGTCCGAACGCCCTGAGAAGGTTGCGCCCGCCAGCGCAAGCTCGCGCCTCAGCTCTTCAGTATTGTACAACTCACCGTTATAAACAAGCGTATACACGCCGTCAACGGCGATTTCTGTCATAGGTTGGGCGCCGCCCTCGGGGTCAATGACGACAAGCCGCCTGTGCACCAGCGCGCAAACGGTATCCGTATGTATTCCGCCGTCGTCGGGACCTCTGCGCTTCAGCGACTGCGACATTTTTTGCAAATTTTTTGTTTGTTCGGCTACATTTCGTCTATAGTCCACCCATCCGGCAAGTCCGCACATATAATCTGCTCCTATATAAACGGCTCTCAGTATGTCTTGACGCCGAATTATTATGTTACTGTATATGAAAAAGGAACGAACCAATGTTCATTCCTTAAATATTTTTTTACAACCTTACTATATTTTGTATTTGCTTATGTATTTATAAAGGCTTCTATCTTCCTGCGCCACGCGTTCACTTGAGCTTGCTCGTAAGTTTTTGGGATTGCCAGCGCGCAAAGCTTGGCTTTTTTTGCCTTGGCGACAGCCGATTTTAGTTGTAACAGGATTATAATGCGACTGCTGCCCTTTTTCACCTTGTCGAGTATGTCGGCTTTTGACATAGCTACCTCTCTGCCGTTGGCTCCGTCAGAAAGCTCCTTCGCCGTGAGTATCTTTTTGTCGAATAAGAAATCTATGGCGTTCGGACGGTATTTGAGCAGACGGTCCTTGATTATGCATATGGAAATCATCTTCGGCGCCGCTTCGGAAAAATATTTCACCTGGTACGCCCAAAGGTTTATCTCTGAATACTCTTCGTCCCTGCCGTCAATTTCCGCAAGTGTTTCGGCGAGCATTTGTCCGGCGCGTACGGCATTCGTTATACCCGAACCGTTCAGGGGCACAGGCATCGAAACAACATCGCCCAAAGCCGCATAATTGTCGCCGACGAGCTTGGACAGCGTGGATTTCAGCGGGATATCCTTTATTTGACCGCCGCGCAAAAGCTCCGTGCCTATCGACGGTTGCGCAAGGCGCAGCTTTGCGAGCGCGTCGTTTACTTGCTCCATCTTCAACGGCTCGACGCTTCCGATAAGCACGTCCGCCATTCCGTCGGTAATTTTGAACCAGGCTATGCCCTTCAACCCGTTGAATTTGAAATATATATTGAACCTCTTCGGGTTGGTTATTTCCGCGCCTTCTATAAGCTTGAAATAGGCTCTGAAGGTGTGGAAAATATCGTTTTTGCCGTAAGAGGGCGCCATAGAGTAGCTTTCGGGGAGAGAACGCATAACAGGCGAATACAGCCCGGCGCTGTCAATTACTAAGTCGCCTTGTATCTCTTCGCCTCCGACAACAAGTCCGCAGACCTTGCCGTCCTTAATAAGCGGACGTTGCACTTCCTTTTCAAAATAAATCTTTGCGCCGTTCTTCACGGCATTGTCAAGCAGATATTTATAAAGAACCTTTCTGTCGATTTCCCACTCCTGCTCGGAATCTGGAATATCAAATGATATGCTGGTACGCAATGCGGGAGAAAAGAACGTCGAATTCTTTCTTAATTCTATATCTCTTTCGTCGTACACCTCTATACCCGCATACTCGAAAGTCTTGTTGGTCATAGTATCGTGCCAATCATGCCCCAAATGCTGTCTTTTTTGCTTTTCGTATACGGCAACGTTATAGCCTATACTTGCAAGATGCGCCGCCGCCGACAATCCGCCATGTCCTGCTCCGGCAATAAGAATTCTTTTCATAGTCCACCTTTATATTTATTTATTTATCTTTTTTTAATACATTCGTCAAAGAACGCCGTGATGTCGGCAATTACTTTGACTTTTTCGGGGTCGCCTACAAGCTCGTGACGCGCATCCTCGTATATTTTCAGCCTGACGTCAAGCCCGTGTTTTTTGTAGGTTTCAAAAAGCTTAACTACCTTTTTGCCCATACCGCCCAGGGGGTCGCGAGCGCCGCTCATAACATATATCGGAAGGTCTTTTCTGATTTTTGCGAGGCTGCGCGGTCTGTACGCCTTTGCCAGCTCACGCGTCATAGAATAATAAAAGCCGTGCGTCATGATGAAATTGCAGTACGGGTCGGCGTTGTAAAGCTTGACCTTGTCGGCATCCCTGCAAAGCCAGGCGTTGTCAAGCCCTTCGCCGGCAAAAGGCTTGTTGTTGGATTTGAACGCCATATTAAACATCATATTGTTGGGCTGCTCCATTTTGTAAAAAAGCCGCTGAACAGCTGTAAGCAGCCTACCCACGGCAAGCTTTGCCCTGCCCATATGCGCCGAACCGCTGAGCAGCACGCCGTCAAGCAATCCGCCCTCTTCCACAAGATAGCGTTGGGCGAGAAAGGAACCGTAGCTGTGCGCAAACAACAATACCGGTAGAGCGTACTTCTCGCGAAGCATTGCGGTTATGGCGATTTCGTCCATAAGGTTTTCGTAAAAATTGTGTTTTCCGGCTTTTCCGAGGTTCTCAAGTCCCGCGGTCTTGCCGTGCGGTCTGTGGTCGTCGCCAAAGGCTATGTATCCGTTCTTGTTGAGTTCGCGCGCAAAATCGTCGAAGCGCCCCATATGCGAGGTCATGCCGTGCACGAGCTGAACGACGCCTTTAGGCTGCGCCACCTCGTCCCAAACATAACAAACAAGCTCTTTTCCTTCATAACCCGTGAATATTATTTCTTTCATTGAACCGTCCCCAAAGCATTATGTACATAATTATACTACGCCGCAAAAATTTTTTCAATACCCACCCGAAGTTTTTCTCCATTTTTATTTACAGCCGTACTGCTCTTGATCCGCCGCGCCTTCAATCAAATAATTGTTGACTATTGGACGTTTATATGGTATAACCTCTTTAAATATTTTAATTACAGAAGGAAAAAATACATCAACCTAGGAGCACATAATATGGATTTTTTGATAGAGGGCATAACTAATATCACCTTGCCTATGGTGGCAATGTGGCTGATTGGCGCCGCCCTAATATATCTTGGCATTGCGAAAAAAATGGAGCCTGCCCTGCTTATTGGTCTCGGCTTCGGCGCAATACTTGTCAACCTGCCGTTATCCGGCGCTATAAACCAAATTATGGGGGACAATCTGCAAGTAAACGGAATTGTCGAATGGCTTTTTGACGTCGGCATAAAAGCCAGCGAGGCGCTGCCTCTGCTGCTTTTCATCGGCATAGGCGCCATGATTGATTTCGGACCGCTACTGTCGAGCCCCAAGCTGTTCCTGTTCGGCGCCGCCGCGCAATTCGGAATTTTCATTACACTATTTATTGCCGGCTTCTTTTTCCCTTTGAAAGACGCCGCCTCAATCTCCATAATCGGCGCTGCCGACGGTCCCACAGCTATTTTGGTTTCACAAATTCTAAAAAGCCAATATATGGGTGCAATAGCCGTGGCGGCTTATTCGTATATGGCTCTCGTACCCATCATTCAGCCGCCCATAATCAAGCTCATAACCACCAAGGCCGAACGCCAGATACGTATGCCGTACAATCCGAAAAACGTCAGCAGAACCACAAAGCTGCTTTTCCCGGTATTAGTAACTATTATCGCCGGACTTATCGCCCCGGCTTCGGTGGCTCTTATCGGCTTCATAATGTTCGGCAACCTGTTGCGGGAATGCGGCGTGCTTCCGAGTATTTCAAAAACCGCCAGCAATGAATTCAGCAATATAATCACTCTGCTGCTCGGTTTGACCATCTCATTCTCAATGAAAGCCGAAAACTTCATACGCTGGGACACCCTGCTCATTATGTGCCTGGGGCTGTTCGCCTTTGTGTTTGACACCGTGGGCGGCGTTATGTTCGCAAAACTTCTCAACGTATTCTCAAAGAATAAAATAAATCCCATTATCGGGGCGGCGGGTATCTCGGCTTTCCCGATGGCGGCAAGAGTGGCTCAACGTATGGCGCTAAGTGAGGACCCCGAGAACCATATTCTTATGCACGCGGTCGGCGCAAACATAGCCGGACAAATCGGCTCCGTCGTAGCCGGCGGTGTCGTGCTCAGCATGATAGCACGGATGTTATAAGGAGGCAAATATGATATCGGCTTTTTCCACAGCTTTAATAAACAAAACTTTACTGCTGCTCGGCGGCGGTATGCTCGG